>JALSJY010000152.1 GCA_026989045.1 Hyphomicrobiales bacterium
TTATGTTGAGGCTATATATAGCCTTAGTTCTTTTCAAATCTGGCACGAGGCAGCATTAAAAGAAACAGCTATTGTTGAAATGGATGAAATTGATTTTATTCAAGGTAAATTAAAATCTGGATTAGCTACTTGATAAATATGATTAAACTTTGTGTCGGTATAAGTAGCATTTCTCATCTAGAAGAGGTGCGGCATCGGCGTAAAGAAAGCGGGCAGGGCAGAGATGATGGTCTGATAGTGCATAGGACTCGCTTCATGCCAAAGAGGCGAGAGGAAATTATAGGCAAGGGGTCACTATATTGGGTGATTGGCGGAAAAATTCAGTGTCGCCAATTGATTGTTGATTTAGAGGCTAATATTGATAGCGAGGGTAAAAAATGTTGCGATATACTTATGCAACCACAAATTATTCGCACTATTACACAGCCTAAAAGAGCGTTTCAGGGTTGGCGCTATTTGCCAATAAATGACACCCCAAATGACTTGATGTCTAGCTCAGGCGAAGGAAGCGCAAAAATTGCGCAAGAATTATCTGACCTTGGATTGATATAAATATCAATTCATCAAAATTTTAACAGCACGTTCTGAGCTTGGCGTAAAAACATCTATATCAATTTTTACTTTTGGCAAGTCAATGCGTTTTGTTCTCGCGGACAACACAATTACAGCGTCCATAAGTTTTGTAACTTTTTTATGGATTGGCTGTGGCGTTAGATTTTGTGTTATAGAATTTAACGCAGACCTTCTTTCAATTTCATTTCTTGAGACCAAAGGAGATTTGGCAACAAAATTTATCAAATCTGATAATGCTTTATTTTCACTCATTGGGGCTACTCCTTACACTTGCTCCATAATATTTAAATCTACTCACTTTACTTTTAACTTTGCACGAGCAGACAACTTACCTTTTTACTCTTTAGTTTTTTACAGGCTGATTGCGCACTATTTTTATTTCCAAATCCTAAGAAGCGTGCGCGATATATTTCTTGTCCATTCTTTTTTGATATTTGAACATTTGAGCGAAGGTCATTCAGCTCGGGTAATTTATTTTTTGCATTGCTAATTAAAGAGATGGCTCTCTCGTTAGAGTTTGCTGCCCCAATTTGAACAACCCAGCCAGTTTCAATCTCTTGTTTTTCTTCACCAATTGAGCCTGATGTCATCAAATCTATTGATTGATTGCTTGAGCTAATATTTGAGCCAATATTTGAGCCAATATTTGATGGTGGCATAAGTGCTAACGCCCCACCCTGTCTATTTGTGCTATCTCTGCTATCCATAATCCACTTACCTATTATATCTAAAGCATTAGTAGGTGCAGGTGATGGTTTGCTAGTGCGCACTGGTGCAACTAATGCCAAATTCACTCTGGTTGGTGGTACGTTTGTTAAATCAATTGCAATTTGTTGAGTTTGTGCTGGTTGAGTATTAACGCTCAACAGATTTATTGGTCTAGCCATTGGATTTGGGCTTATAATTGGGGCTTTAACATTTGCAACATTGATTGTCTGTGGCTGAGTAAGAATAATTGGGCTAGCTGGAACTGGCGCATTAGCCATTTGTAGGTTTGACGCTTGAAGGTTTGGCATTCTAGAGGCAAGGCGAGGCATTGGTGTTACCTTAGTTGCAACTCTTGTGATAACTCCCATTCCATTTGGTTTTGCTATTCTTGCTTGTGCGACATACCCACCTCTACGAGCTTTTTTTAGGTTGTTTTTTACTAAGGAGGCAACCTTTGCATTGCGTGCGTTACCTGAGTCAAACCCAAAGGCAACAACTACGATGTGGCGATTGTTTATGCGCGCCGCGGTTAAAAGATTAAAACCAGAAGCGCGAATATAGCCAGTTTTTATGCCATCAACACCGTTTTGACCAAGCAAGCGATTGTGGTTGCCATAGGTTTTACCTTTATATTTAAAGCTACGGGTCTGGAAATATTTATAATATTTAGGGAAATGTTGATAAACAGCAATACCCAAGCGTGACTGGTCACGAACTGTTGTAACCTGTCTTGAATTTGGCAAACCTGAAGCATTAGCGTAGGTTGTCCGTTTCATTCCTAATGCGCGAGCCGTTTTTGTCATCCGAACAGCAAATTTTGATTCAGAGCCAGAAATATGCTCTGCAATAACTCTTGCAACATCATTGGCTGATTTTGTTACTAGTGCTTTTATGGCATTTTCAACACTAATAGTTGAACCAGGTCTTAAGCCAAGCTTTGATGGAACAGCATTTGCCGCATGTTTTGAAACTCGCATTTTTGTTGAGAGGCGCAAGCGGCCAGCTTCTAGTTCTTGAAAAACTATATAAAGTGTCATCACTTTTGTTAATGATGCTGGATAGCGCGGACTATCTGCTGCACGA
>JALSJY010000153.1 GCA_026989045.1 Hyphomicrobiales bacterium
TTCCATCGCAGTATCAAATAGCTCTTGATACTCATTACCTTCACCAAGGTGCTCTAATAAATCATGACAAGTTTGGCGAATAATCACAGCGCGTGGGTCATGATTTTTATAAATGCGATGACCAAAGCCCATTAAACGGAAGTTGTTCGATTTGTCTTTTGCGCGGTCAATATAATATTGAACATCATTATCAGATTCAGCAATATCTACCAACATACGGATAACTGATTCATTTGCGCCACCATGAGCGGGTCCCCACAGTGAAGCGATGCCAGCGGAGACAGCGGCAAACGGATTTGCCTCTGAACTACCAGTTAAGCGCACGGTAGAGGTTGATGCATTTTGCTCGTGATCAGCATGTAAAATCATAATCAAATCGAGTGCTTTCACATAGTATGGGTCAGGTGTGTAAGGCTCGGTTGGCATGCTAAACATTAAGTGCAAAAAGTTTTCGGTATAGCTTAAATCATTTTTTGGGTAAGTGAATGGCAAGCCATTAGCATAGCGATAACTCCAAGCGGCAATGGTTGGCATTTTTGCAATCAGTTGATGTGCTGCAATCATGCGGTGTTCACCATTGTGGATATCAATATCATCATGATAAAAAGAGGAAAGCGCACCAACCACGCCAACCATTATCGCCATTGGGTGAGCATCACGACGGAAGCCGCTATAAAAGCGTTTGAGAGCCTCGTGCAACATTGTGTGACAGGTGATGATAGTGGTGAACTGTTTGAGCTCTTGTTTATTAGGTAGCTCGCCATCAAGCAATAAGTAGCAAGTTTCTAAAAAAGTACTGTTCTCAGCGAGTTGCTCAATGGGATAACCGCCGTACTGTAAAACCCCTTCCTCACCGTTTAAATATGTAATTGAACTACGACAGCTTGCTGTCGATAAAAAACCTGGGTCATAAGTGAAATAGCCTAATTGCTTATAAAGCGTACGAACATCAATAGTTGGGGTTCCATTTGTAGGGCGCAATATAGGTAACTCAACTGATTTTCCAGTAGAATTGTCGGTAAGGGTTATGGTTTCTTTTTTGCTCATTCTTTTGCTATTCCTTTTACGTACCTAATGTTCATAAAAAATAAGGGGCACAGAGTTTAACAGATTTTTGATGTGGATAGTTTAAGTCCATAATATATACGGTATTATAGCTCGTTTAGTTGTATTTGATTTGAGAGTAAGAAATGAACAAGATATTAGCAGGTCTTTTGCTTACAGGTATTGTAACGGCAGGTCTTTTTTGGTCTTTATCAGGGAATGATGAAGAAAATAAAGCGGTAGCTGCGACAGGTTTGCCGTGGCAAGTTAGCATTACAGAGAATGGCGCAACCCATATTTTAGGCGTTGATATTGGTGAAATCACCTTTAAAGAGCTCATGTTTAAGCTAAAATTATTAGCTGAGCCCGCATTATTCGAAACACCAGAAGGTGTTTTGTTTTTAGAGGCAAGTTTTGGCAAAAAGAAGTTTGGTATTTTAGAAGCGCGCTTGATTGCAGAAATGGAAGCAGATCAAAGTGTATTTAAAACGATGAAAGATGGAAATGCTGGGCGTGATTCAACTCCGAGTAATCACTGGAGGTATAGTCTTTCTGTGAAAAGTACCAAAGTCGCCAATGATTTACGTGTCTGGCGATTAGTCTATTTACCCGTTGCAGATTTTGAACTTAAGCAGATGAAGTTTTTTGGCGAGCCAAAAGAAAAGATTCAAGTAACCGATAATGCTCAGTATTGGTTGTACCCTGAAAAGGGCATGGCATTGCTTTGGGATAAAGAAGGGAAAGAGATCTTTTATTATGCTGCTCCAAAAGACTTTGCCCGCTTGAAAAAATCATTACCAACCAAAGTCGTTACGGTAGATATATAATTCTCATGTTATTTTGGAAAGAAAAATCATTAACAGAGATGTCTCGTGAAGAATGGGAAAGCCTCTGCGATCATTGTGGAAAATGCTGTCTAACAAAACTAGAAGATGAAGATGATCTCGGCTCTATTTATTACACCAATATTGTTTGTGATTTATTTAATCAGCAAGATGGAAGTTGTACAGATTATTGGAATCGAGAAACACTCGTGCCAACGTGTATTCGCCTCACACAAGATAATTTAGATCAAATAGAATGGCTTCCACCCAGTTGTGCTTATAGACGAGTTATGGAAGGGCGTGGCTTAGCCAAATGGCATCACCTTGTTTCTGGCGATAAAAATACGATTCATGAAACAGGTAATTCAGTGCTGGGTAAAGTCGTTTTTGAAAAAGAGGTGAACGAAGAGGAGTTTGAAGAGCATATTGTCACATGGCCATTAAAGTGAGCAAAAACTTAGAGGCTGTACGCTTGGATAAAT
>JALSJY010000154.1 GCA_026989045.1 Hyphomicrobiales bacterium
CACCAAGCTCTCATCAAACGGATCCATTGCATCTTGCAATGAACTTAAATCATTGGAAATTTGCATGCCAACAATATCAGGGCGAGTAGCTAATATTTGACCAAATTTCACATAAGTTGGTCCCAAACGGTGCAATGCCTTATTTAACCGCTCAACACTGCCAGTTTTTTTAACTTCATTTCGCTCAAAATGTCGTAAAAACCAAACAATAGATTTTTCAAAAGATGGTAGCTCATTAGTATCAATAATTGACAAAGCCCCCTCACGCACCAAAATAAAACCCGCCTTTATCAAGCGCCCATAAGCAAATAAACTCATTTTATATTTTCCATGCCGAATGAAGTGCCGCAATATTACCAGTTAATGGCGTATGAGTGACTTTTGAAAACCCTGCGTCTTTTATCATTTTTGAGAATTTTTCAGGAGCAGGAAACTGCTCAATTGATTCAATTAAATATTGATAACTATCTCTATCATCAGTTACCATTTCACCAATAGCTGGAATTACATTATGTGAAAATTTTTCATATATATAATCAAGCCCTGCAACATCTACTTGTGAAAACTCCAAACATAAAAATCTGCCGCCCCTTTTAAGAACCCGAAAAGCCTCTTTTAACGCCTTTTCAATTTGCGGCACATTTCGAATACCAAAAGAAATCGTATATGCATCAAAGCTAGCATTAGCAAAAGGTAAATCTTGTGCATCAGCTGTTTTAAACTTCACCTGCTCAGGATAACGCCAGCTTTTAGCCCGTTGTTTTCCAACCGCTAGCATTTCCTCATTTATATCCGACACCATAACATTTGCATAACCATGGCTTGCCTCAATAATGCGCCGTGCAATATCACCACTTCCGCCCGCCATATCTAAAACATTATAAGCAATCTTGCCCTGTTTTGGCGGCGAGAGAGCCGTAACCATTACATCTTTCCATAAACGGTGCATTCCCCCACTCATTAAGTCATTCATCAAATCATAGCGAGAGGCAACTCCATCAAACACCGCATTGACCATGCCCTGCTTATCTTTAAGTGCCACTTTTTTATTGCCAAAATGGGTGGTTTCTTCTGCTTGGCTCATTTATACACTCTACTTAATTAGCAATTGAAAAATATATTTTTATATTAGACTATACTTGCTTCATTATCCAACCAAGAATTTTATTTTGGAAAATTAAATGCCTGAATTACCCGAAGTGCAAACCGTTATCGATGGCCTTATTCCATTTGTTAAGGGCTCAACAATAAAAAAACTTATATTAAATCGTAAAAATTTACGCTTTGACTTTCCAAAAGATTTTATAAAAAACCTTGAAGGCAAAAAAATTGACAATATAAGCCGTAGAGCAAAATATCTTTTATTCTCAATCTCAAATGATGCAACTTTAATTAGCCATCTGGGCATGAGTGGTAATTTTCGTATATTAGAAAAGCCGCCTTCTAACGATATTATTGCTATAAAACACGCCCATGTAATTTTTTCTCTTATAGATAAAAATCAAAATCCACTAACCCTTATATATACCGATGCGCGCCGCTTTGGGTTTATGGATTTATCATTTGATATTGAAAATAATAGATTTTTAGAAAAGCTTGGAGTTGAACCTTTAGGAAATCAATTTAATGCGCAATATCTTGCCCAGCGCTTTAAAGGGCGTAAATTGCCAATAAAAACCGCCCTGTTAGATCAAAGTATAATTGCAGGACTTGGCAATATTTATGTTTGCGAAGCATTATGGCGAGCCAAAATTCACCCCCAAACACCTATAAAAGATTTAATGGATAAATATGGCCGCCCAACAAATAAACTTGATGTTTTATCTATTGCTATTGTTGATATTCTTAATGAGGCAATAAAAGCTGGCGGCTCAACTCTTAAAGACTTTTCAAATATTAGTGGTGAGCAGGGATATTTCCAACATTCCTTTGATGTTTATGGGCAGGAAGGGCGCGCATGTAGTCGCAAAACTGGCAATAAAAAATGCTCTGGAAACATTCAGCGTATCAGCCAATCAGGGCGCTCCAGCTTTTTTTGTCCTAAATGCCAAATAATGACAAATAAACCAGTTGACTTAATGCTATAAGCCTGACTATAAACCCCAGATATTTTGCGGCTTTTATCAAGAGCCGCTAAACTTGTTTTATAAGAGGAATTTCATGGCCAACACATCTTCGGCTAAAAAAGCGGTTCGTAAAATCGCAGCCCGAACAGAAGTAAACAAAGCCCGCCGCTCACGCATGCGCACTTTCATTCGTAAGGTTGAAGAAGCAATTGCATCTGGCGACCAAAAAACTGCAAATCAAGCACTTAAAGAAGCGCAACCACTAATTCAAAGCGCTGCAACT
>JALSJY010000155.1 GCA_026989045.1 Hyphomicrobiales bacterium
AAAGCTAAATATTCTACCCGCAACTGCTACATTACCATTAGCAAAAAGAATTTGATTGGCCTCATTGCCATATTTTTCTTTAGCAAAAGAAACTAATCTAGCTTTAATTTTATTCACTGCATCAAGCGCGGCCATACCGTTTAAATCTGCACCAGAAGAAGCAGCAGTGGCAGAAGTATTAGGCACTTTATCGGTTGTTGTTTGGCTGATTTTCACCTCGCTTAAATCAACCCCAAACTCACTTGCAACAATTTGCGCCACTTTGGTATAAAGCCCCTGCCCCATTTCTATACCGCCATGATTTAGCATGATTGAGCCATCACGATAAATATGAACAAGCGCGCCCGCTTGATTATACCAAGTAGCGGTGAATGAAATGCCAAATTTCACTGGCGTTAGAGCAATGCCTTTGCGGATAGTTTTGTTAGCTTTGTTAAATTTGATTATTCTTTTACGCCGCGCTTTATAGTCAGATGTCTCTTCTAATTCATCAACCAATTTTGCAATAATATTGTCTTTTATTTTCTGATGATAGGGCGTTATATTCCTGCTATCTATGCCATAAAAATTTGCTTTGCGAATTTCAAGCGGGTCTTTTTTTAACTTATAAGCTATTTCTTCAATTACCCGCTCAGCTAACATCATTCCTTGTGGCCCGCCAAAACCACGAAATGCAGTATTTGAAACAGTGTTAGTTTTTAACGGCTGTGAAGTAAGGCGCACATTGGGGTAATAATAACAATTATCCGCATGAAACAGGCTTCTGTCTGTTATGGGGCCGCTAAGATCGGCAGAAAAACCACAACGAGCCGCAAAATTTGCCTCTAATGCATTGATGCGTCCGTCTTTTTCAAATGCCACATCATAATCAATCAGAAAATCATGCCGCTTGCCTGTGGCAATCATATCATCTTCTCTGCTGGGTCTTATTTTTACTGCCTTGCTAGTTTTCTTAGCCGCCAAAGCCGCCACTACTGCAAACAGATTGCCTTGAGTTTCTTTGCCGCCAAACGCACCACCAACTCGGCGATTTTTTACAATGATATTGTGGCTATCAACATCAAGCGCATTGCCCACCATATGCTGCACTTCACTTGGGTGCTGAGTGGACGAATAAATGGTCATTTCATCATCTTCACTTGGGATTGCTAAAGCAATGTGAGTTTCAAGATAAAAATGATCCTGCCCACCGATTTGCATTGAGCCTTCAAGATGAGTTTGTGATTTTTGTAACTTATTTTCCTCTTTTCGCTCAAGCAATAAAGAATAAGCAACCTGCTCACCGCCTTCCTCAAGCGCATCTGCAATATCCAGTTTGGCTGGGAGTTTTTTATATTTAACTTTAGCCAATAAAGTAGCTTTCTTTGCCTCTTTACGAGTTAAAGCAACCACTGCAAAAATTGGCTGACCATGAAATTCAACTCTTCGTTCTGCAAAGACAGGGTCGTCCATTAAACCCATTGGACTAACATCATTTACACCAATAATATCTTTATAAGTTAAAACACAAACTACACCTTTTGCATTTTCAACCTCACTTAAATCCAACTCTGTTATTTCACCATGAGCAATTTTGCTAAGACCAAGATAGGCATGTAAAGTTCCGCTCGGCACAAGCATATCATCAATATAAACTGCCTTACCAGTTACATGTTTTATTGCGCTGTCATGTGGAATTATTTTACTCATGAACACTGCTCCAAATAGAATTTTTTGAGCAGATTTTGTGCTACTAACATACGATAGTCAGCACTTGCTCTTACATCGTTAATTGGAGAAAAATCATCAGATAATACAAGTGCAGCTTTATCAAAGATTTTCTGACTTATTGGCTCATCTAAAAGCTGCTTTTCTGCTCTTTTTGCGCGAGATGGTTTGGCTGCCATGCCGCCATAAGCCAATATTGACTTGGTGATTATTTCATTCTTAATCTCTAACTTAAAAGCTGCACAAAGCGTTGAAATATCTTCATATTTTCTTTTTGAAACCTTATATACTACAACCAATTCATTAGGTTTAATATAGGGTATTTCAATGGATTTGATAAACTCGCTTTGTTGTAAATCTTGCTTGCCATAAGCAATATAAAAATCTTCAAGCAAAATTTTGCGATGTTTATTTCCTTGTTGCAAGTGCAAGCTTGCGCCAAGTGCAATCAAAGGGGGAGCCATGTCACCAATTGGTGAGCCGTTAGCAATATTGCCGCCTATTGTTCCCATGTTTCTAACTTGCGTTCCGCCAATATTTGTCAAGAAATCAGCGAGAAATGAAAAGTGTTTTGCAAAAGCTTCACGCGCTTGCGAATAAGTAATTCCCGCCCCGATTATCAGCGCGTCTTTGCCTTGTTTAATTTCTTTTAGCTCAGCAATATTGCCAATAAAAATTACAGGTGAAATATTTCTATGTTCAACATTTACCCAAAGACCAATATCGGTTGAGCCAGCAAGCAATGTTGCTTTTGGCTTATCTGCATATAATAAAGCCAAGTCATCGATAGTTTTTGGAATATAAAACTCACCCGCCTCACTAATAACTTCTACCTGCGCGCCTTCATTTATTTTTTGCAAATTTTTGATGATTGTCTGGCGCTGTTTGTGCAAAAAATCATTTGCTAAATCACCCTGCTTTGAAATAGCCAATGCGGCACGAATGATGGGCGCATATCCTGTGCAGCGACAAAGATTTCCCTGTAAAGCTATTTTAATTTCTTCTTGCTTTGGAAATGGATTTTGCAACCAAAGGCCATAAAGCGACATGGCAATTCCAGGCGTGCAGAAACCACATTGTGAACCGTGATATTTCACCAAGGCTTTTTGCACTGGGTGTAGCTCTTTATCAGATGGTTTTAAATGTTCAATGGTTATAATATGCATGCCATCTAATGATGGAACAAATCTAATGCAGGCATTTACTGCTTCATAGGTTAATTGCTCATCAACCAGCCTGCCAACCAAAATAGTGCATGCGCCGCAATCTCCCTCATTGCAGCCTTCTTTTGTGCCGCATAGGCCGCGCTCTAATCGCAAAAAATCAAGCAAGCTCAAGCTTGGTGAAATGTTTTTCAAAATCACCTGTTCGTCATTTAACAAAAATCTAACTTCTTTACGCCTTAGCATATTTAGCTGCCCCGATAGGTTGAATAACCATAGGGTGAAACTAAAAGCGGCACATGATAGTGGGAAGCTTCATCAGTAATCATAAAACGCACTGGCACAATATCAAGAAACTGACCAGATGGTAATTGGGCACTCATAGCAGCAAAATAATCAGCAACGAAAAATAATAATTCATAACAGCCAGTTTTAAACTGTCCCTGCTCTAAAATTGGTTTCTCACATCGTCCGTCTTCATTGGTAAAAACGCTAGATAGTAATTTTCGTGAATTACCATCTATTTCAAACAATTCAATTTTCATCTTTGCTGCTGGCGCGCCGCTCACCATATCAAGCACATGAGTGGTCAAATATCCTTGATTTTTCATATTTTATTTTTCCTTAAAATTACTAACCATAGGATATAACTCAAATGACTTCTAAATCTAGTTATTTTTAACCTCTTGGTCAATTCACTATCGATATTGTAATTCAATGGTTTAAGGCGCATATTATATATAAGTAGATATAAAGGAGTCATTCTTATGCGTTATCCAAGAAATATGCTCGGTTATGGTGCAAACAAGCCAAAGGCAAATTGGCCAAATGGCGCAAATATTGCGGTGCAATTTGTATTAAATTATGAAGAAGGTGCAGAGAGTAATATCTTGCATGGTGACAAAGCATCTGAGGCTTTTTTATCTGAAATAATTGGCGCAAAACCGTGGAAAAAAAAGCGCCATTGGAATATGGAGAGCATATATGAATATGGTGCGCGTGCGGGGTTTTGGCGCTTGCATGATTTATTTAAAAACTATGATATTCCTATTACTGTTTTTGGTGTTGCTAATGCTTTAATGCGCTCTCCAGCGCAAGTTGAAGCGATGATAAAGGCTGATTGGGAAATTGCCTCTCATGGCCTAAAATGGATTGATTATAAAGATTTTAGCGTTGATAAAGAGCGCGATGATATGCATGAGGCAATAAGGTTGCATACTATTGCAACGGGGAAAAACCCAAAAGGATATTATCTTGGTCGCTGCTCACTTAATACTATAGATTTAGCGACCGAAGTAGATTTAGGAACAGAGGAAAAGGGATTTACCTATCTTAGCGATGCTTATGATGACGACTTGCCTTATTGGCGCGAGCATTGGCGTGACCCACAACTTATCATTCCCTATACGCTAGATTGCAATGATATGCGCTTTTCTACCAATAACGGCTTTAGCAATGGCGAGCAGTTTTTTACCTATCTAAAAGATAGTTTTGATATACTTTATGCAGAGGGTGAAAATGGCTCACCTAAGATGATGTCTATCGGTTTGCATAATCGGTTGGCTGGCAGGCCAGGGCGCACAGCCGCGCTTAAAAAGTTTATTGAATATATAAAAAATCATGACAAAGTTTGGATTGCGCGGCGGATTGATATTGCAAATCATTGGATTAAGCACCACCCATTTGTAAAGCCATCCATTATTCCCTCCCGTCTTGCTAAGGACGATTTTTTAGCTCTGTTTGGTGGGGTTTATGAACATAGTGAGTGGGTGGCAGATAGAGCTTTTGAAGCAGAATTAGGGCCAGCAAATGATAGCGCACAAGGACTATCATTTGCTCTTAGGTCGCAGTTTCGTGCAGCAAGTGGCGAAGAAAAGCTTGAAGTTTTAAACGCCCACCCCGATTTGGCAGGCAAGCTAGCTGCAGCAAAACGGCTAACAAAAGAAAGCACAAGCGAGCAGGCAAGCGCTGGTCTTGATATACTTAGCGATGATGAGCGAGAGCGCTTTAGTGAACTTAATCAAGCTTATAAAAATAAATTTGGCTTTCCATTTATCATTGCAGTTAAGGATTATGACAAGGCGGCAATTTTGCAAAATTTTGAGAAGCGATTACAAAATAATACTGAGCAGGAATTTGCAACTGCTTGCAAACAAGTTGAGCGTATTGCGCAAATACGCATTAAGGTAATATTAGATAATGGCTAAATATTTTACTCCAAAAGGAGGGCTACCACCACAAAGCAAAAAGGCAGATGATAAAGCGATATTCACCAATGCTTATGTGCTAATTCCTAACTCGGTGATGTCTGATATTGTCACTAGCTATTTTCCATTTTGGGAAAAAACTAGGGCGTGGGTTTTGGCTCGTCCACTCTCTGGTTTTGCTGAAACATTTAGCCAATATATTATGGAGGTTGAGTCAAATGGTGGCTCAGATAATCCTGAACCTGACAAAAAATCCCAAGGTTTTATTTTTGTCACTTGTGGTGAGCTTGAACTTATTATTGATGGGAAAGCACATAAAATGAGTGAGGGGGGATATGCCTATATATCACCCAGCAGCGATTGGCGCGTGAAAAATTCTAGCGCAGAAAATGTTAGTTTTCACTGGATAAGAAAACGCTATAAAAAGATAAAAGGCATCGAAATACCAAAATCTTTTGTTACCAATGAGAAAAATATTGAACCCATTACAATGCCTAATACAGATGGCAAATGGTCAACTACCCGCTTTGTTGATCCAAAAGATATGAGCCATGATGCACATGTGAATATTGTTAATTTCATTGGTGGTGGATCAATTCCTTTTGCTGAAACTCACGTGATGGAGCATGGGCTTTTTGTGCTTGAGGGAAAGGCAAAATATCGCCTTAATGAGAACTGGGTTGACGTGGAAGCTGGAGATTTTATGTGGCTTCGTGCCTTTTGCCCGCAGGCTTGCATTGTTGAGAATGGCGTGAATTTTCGCTATTTATTATATAAAGATGTGAATCGTCATATGCCTCTAACTATATGAAAAGAAAATGAAAAATATTATTCTTAAAGCTTTGAATCAGACAGATTTTGCACCCTTTGGTGATGTGATAGAAATTACAAACCAAAGCAAAAGCATGTTGATTAACAATGGCACTACTGAGCGGTTTTATGATTTAGCTAATATTACAACAAGCGGCACTAATGCCAAAACAGCTATTTCTATTTTCCGCGCCAAGCCATTTACTCTGCCCTACACTCTTACATTTATGGAGCGTCACCCCTTTGGCTCACAAATGTTTATGCCGCTTGTTCCTTCTCGTTTTTTGGCAATTGTTGCCAGTGACAAAAACGGCATGCCAAGCGATCCGCTAGCATTCATGGTTGCGCCAAATCAGGGGATAAATTTTTACCAAAATATCTGGCACGGTGCATTAGTGGCGCTTGATGAAGAGCGAGATTTTTTAATTGTTGATCGTGAGGGTGAAGAGGATAATCTAGAAATATATAATTTTGAAAATCACTATAGGATAAAAGAAAATGATTGACCTAAGCAACAAACTTTTAGATGTGATTGAGCATAATATTGTTCCCATGACTGCTAAAGAAGTAATCAAGGGTAATAAGATTTTTGGTGCTGCAATATTACTTAAAAAAGATCTTTCCTTAGTTATAGCGGAAACAAATAACGAAGTTGAGAACCCGCTTTGGCACGGAGAAATGCACGCAATTAAAAAACTATATGAGCGTGATAAAGATAGCCTTCCTGATCCTAAAGACTGCATATTTTTAGCAACCCATGAACCCTGCTCGCTTTGTCTTTCTGCCATTACATGGACAGGTTATGATAATTTTTATTATCTATTTAGCCATGAGCAATCACGGGATAATTTTGCTATTCCGCACGATATTAAAATATTACAAGAGGTGTTTGGACATGAGGGGCAAACCTCACTTTATAATCGCAACAATGCTTTTTGGCAGGCTCATTCTATTAAACAGATGGCAAAAGATTTTGATGCAGAAGAGCGAGAAAAATTTAATGAGCGCATCAAACATATTGCTTCACTTTATGATGATTTATCAGATGAATATCAGGCTCAAAAAGGTAAATACGGGATATTTTTAGATTAAAGAAATAACTAATTTGAATTTAATATAGTTTCGCGGGGGGCATACGTCTACGCACCCCACTCCCAACAACCTATTGCTTAAGAGAAACAAGAAGTTGGAATGCGGATGTGAGTGAGGTAGCACATGCCACTTCATCACCGGCTTGTTTTTCTGTTATGCCCTGTTCACGCAAATCTACAATTTGCGTTTCAAGTTCATCATTAATCTCAATTTCATTGAGAGTAACATCAAGTTTTTCAATCAATGCAACACAATCAAGTCCTTCAAGTCCAGGATATGGGTTAACATTTGTTTGAGCGAATGATGGCGCTGCAAGCGCACCAAAAATTACTGCCGTTGTTAAAACTATTTTCTTCATAATATTTATATCTCCTTATATTCAGACTTCTGCCAAGCAACTTTATGTTACCAAGCCAGTCTGAAATTTAAGGCGAACATTGAACAATGGCAGCAAAAGGTCAGTATTAAGAGCATTTAGTGACTTAACTATGATTTTGTTGCCTAATTTGCTCTAAAAAGGCTGAAGTTTGACAAAAATGTGATATATTACATCAGCAATGCCCTATAATTATTAGAAGTAATAATAAAGCAACAGTCTTTAAAAAGACAAGCCAAGCAAGCAGCATAAACATAACACAGAGATAAGATATTTTAAAAATACATACGCCTTTAGTATATCAAATCGCCTTTTCTAAATAAAACTTTTGATAAACATCAGCTAATACTATTTTACATATCCAAACCATCTGGATAGCTAACCACTGGCAATCCATCTTTTATCCAACCAGCAACTCCATTACCTGTTGTGCCGCCAAATACAGAATAGATATTTTTAAAACCACGTTTTGCAAGTTCTGCACGCACAACTTCTGAGCGCCTACTAGAAGCACAAATAAATGCAATAGTTTTATTTGGATTATCAATACGCAACTGAGCAAATATATCGATAAATTTTGGGTCGGTCATAGGAATTGTTAAAGCGCCTTTTGCAACACCTGATTGCTTCCATTCAAACGGCTCTCTTATATCAATAAGTATCAACTCATCTTTTTCAAGCATGGTATATGTCTGCTGATTTGTTAAATCTCTTTTGGGCGAAAAAGCTAATGATGGTGCAATATTTATCATAGCAACAATTATTGCTATAAATAAAATTGAAATATATCTGACCTGACTATTAAACATTACTCTCATGATATTCTTTCTTTAAAAAAATATGTTAAATTTATATATTAGATTTTTATAATATATGTTTATAACCTAATAACGCAAATTATTTTCTGTTTAAAAGATTATATTTGTTCACTTTTTTGTGTCTACTTTCGAGAATAACAATTGCTGATAATTTATTAGCAAATAAAAAATAAAACTATCAACTATTAGAGCTCCATAAACATCTATCTGCATCAGAAAATTTTAACATTATTTCAACCAATCCAAGTTCAACAATTCGCGAGCAACCCTCCATAGAATCTTCTTTTTCATAAACACTTACCACACCAATATCTGTAGAAATGCTTGCACCTTTTGAAGGGGTTGGATTTGCACATAATAATTCACCAGCTGATAATTTTTTAACTACTCGCAGGCTATTACCCACCTCTGCTGCAAAAATATATGTTTCGTTAGAACCATTTTTTACACAAACACTATTTTTTACAACAACCACATCACTCGCTTGAACTGCAAATGAAGCGCCAGCCCCCACAGCCAGAATTGCGCTTAATAACAATTGCTTAATAAAATAATTCATTATTTTCTCCAATAGTTTTTAAAAGCTTTCTTTAATTTATAACCTTAGTCAAATCCTTTTCTTTCAACTCTTCATCACTTAGCTTTGAAATAAAAGTGAAAAGCCACTGGCTATATCACTGCTAGGCTTAGTAATTAAGAAAGCAACAATTGAGGCTTTCTTAATTTCTTAACAAAGGGAAGAAAAATGAAAAAGAACATATTATTAGGACTAACCATTGTATCTTTATTACTCAGCTCTGCCTCCATACAAGCTCAAAACGCCCCTTTTGGCACAGAAGAAGACGTTAATTACTCCAAAACATTATGGGCAGTGATGATTGAGAGCAATCTTGCAGGCGATAATGCAATTCGCACTATTCCTTATGAAGGCGTAGACCCTCACGGTAAAATGCTTGAAACATTTTTTACTAATGCAACTATAGATGGGCATAAAGGCTCTTTGGTTATAAAAAGAAATTTTGGCCCTGAGGGAGTAGAAGCCAATGATATTTTAGCAGACCCAGATAAATATCTTGGAGCTATTACTGTTATGTTCCAACGCGAAAAAGGATATGACGAGGAAAATCAAAACTGGTTTTGGGCAAAATATTTACCCAATGGTTCACTTGATAAAAATGCAAAAGGTGTACAACTTGCTGGCCGAGTAGCAAAGGGTGCTGAACAAGGCTGTATTGCCTGTCATACAAATGCACCTGGAGAAGATTTCCTTTTCACCGCTGATGCTTTATCTACATCGCCTATTTCAATGATGAAATAATATATATCAAATAATAAAGGGTAGCCAACTAGCGCTACTCTTTATTAAGTTATCATTTGGCAGGGCTGTCAATCAAACCATTTGAGACTGGTCCTATCAAAATAGAATAATTAAATTTTATAAAAGTAATTTGATTAAAATTTTATCTAATTTTGCAAGAATTCCCTCACTCAGACATATTATAAATTTCCACATCTAATATATCACATTCGAAATAATCTTTATTAAATTTCGAAAATAGATGATCAGGGGATGCTAATATGCAAGTTGCTTTTTATAAACATGAATTAACACCAGATGATGCCAAATCTATGGCTGATGTTTTGGCTACACCATTTTTAACCTCTGGGCCTATTTGCAAAAAAGTAGAGGCGCAAATGGAGGGTTTTTTCAATGTCCGTCATGCTCTGCTTACAAATTCTTGGACAAATGGCGCTATTGCAACTTTGCTTGCGCTTGGCATAGGCAAGGGTGACGAGGTAATTGTGCCTGCAATGACGTTCATTGCCAGTGCTAACGTAGTTGAAATACTTGGTGCAATTCCCGTTTTGGTTGATGTTGATCCTGACACACAATTGATGCGAGTTAGCGACATTGAGCCAGCCCTAAGCGAAAAAACTCGCGCAATCATTCCCGTGCATCTTTATGGCCAAATGTGTGACATGAAGGCTATTGCTGAATTAGTGAAATCTCGCAAAGAAAATATCGCAATCATTGAAGATTGCGCACATAGTTTTGAGAGTGAGTTAAATGGTGAAAAACCTGGCACTCATTCAGATGCGGCTATTTTTTCATTCTATGCCACAAAAAATATTGCATGTGGTGAGGGTGGCGCAATAATTACTAATAATGATGAGTTACATAAAGGCCTTTTGCAAACTCGCCTACACGGAATGAGCGCAGGAGCTGCAGATCGCTTTAAAACAGGGTCATATAATCATTGGGATATGGAACAGCTTGGGGTGAAGGCAAATTTACCTGATCTGCTGGCATCACTTTTACCCAAGCAGATTGATAAAGTATATGAGCAATTAGCAAAGCGTAAAATTCTTGCAGATCGATACCGCAAAGCTTTTACTAACTCGCAAGTTAAGTGTATTGCGCAAGTAAAGGGCGCACTTGATGCCCAGCATTTATTCCCTGTCGGTGTAGATGCAGATATTCGTGATGAGGTTTTGTTTAAATTAGGCGAGGCTGGAATTGGCGCAACGGTAAATTACCGAGCTATTCACACGCTTAAATTTTATCGTGAAAAATATAATTTCAAGCCGAACGACTTCCCAAATGCAAATGCATGGGGGCAGAGCGCAATATCTCTTCCACTCTATCCTTCTCTTACATTTGCTGAGCAGGATTATGTGATTGAAATGGTAAAAAAACTAACCGTAAAAAAATTAGAAAAAGCTGCATCTTAAGCAGATAAAAAAGTAAAAGTGTAGCAGGAGTAGTATAATGTCAAAAGTAATGGTCACTGGAGGTGGCGGATATATAGGCTCAATTTTAACTGGTCAACTTTTAGAGGCAGGACATGAAGTAGTTGTGCTGGACTGGTTTGTATTCGGCACGCATCGCCTTGATGCTTATAAGAATAATCCAAACCTAACCCTATTAAATCAAGATGTGCGCACGGTGAAACCTGCCGCCATTAAAGGCATAGATTACATCTGTGACTTGGCAGCTCTTTCAAATGATCCCGCTGGCGATCTTGATGCAGACCTTACCAAGCAAATAAATTTTCAGGCTCGAGCCCGCCTTGGCCGAATTGCAAAAGCAATGGGTGTAAAACGCTATATGTTGGCAAGCTCTTGCTCTGTTTATGGCGCAAATGGCGACATGGCAGCAACTGAAGACAGCCAAATAAATCCGCTTACAACTTATGCAGAATGTAATGCATTAGCCGAGCAGGCTTTGTTTGAATTGTCTGATGATGATTTTTGCGTAACTGCATTTAGAAACTCAACTGCTTTTGGTTTATCGCCAAGAATGCGCTTTGATTTAGTCGTAAATATTATGACACTAAATGCTCTTAAAGATCAAAAAATTACTATTCACGGTGATGGACAACAACATCGTCCGCTAATTCATATTGCCGATATTTCACGTGCTTTTGTTAAAGCTATTGAAAGTGAAAAATATGTAGTTGAAGGGCAGATTTTCAACCTTGGAGTTAGTAATGTAAAAATTGCTGATTTGGCAGACACTGTTGCACAGACATTGCCGATGGATATTGAGATAATATATCACCCAAATAATGCTGATGCGCGTGATTATACTGTCTCATTTGAAAAAATGCGCAATCGCCTTGGACTTATTCCACAAATGCAAATTGAAAATGGTATTACTGAAGTTTTCCATGCGGCACTTAAAGGTGAAACAAAGCTAAGCCCAGATACTATAACCCTTAATCGCTACAAAGAGGTTATGGCTGAAGGACAAGATATTATCAAAAAAATGGAAAATATTTCAGCTTAACTAGTAAAATTTGATTTTATAAATATTAAAGGGCGGCCTGTTTTGGCTGTCCTTTGTTATTATTTACAAAGCTAATTTTGTTGCAATGTTAAGCAGAACTACACAACACAGGGCAATATAATTCTCCTTAGCCTATTTTTTTCTTGCGCAAGTGAGTAAAAGTCTAGCAAGTTAATCTAGTAACAATTGAATAAATTTGGGAGAAAAATAATGACTAAATATCTTAAGAGCGTGCCTAACCGTGAAGGTTTTTTTGGTGATTATGGTGGAGCAATGTTGCCCCCGCCACTTATTCCACATTTCAAGGAAATTTCTGATGCTTATGATAGGCTTTCAAAATCATCTGAATTTCTAAATGACCTTAAATATATTCGTAAACATTTTCAGGGTCGCCCCACTCCTATTTCTTATTTAAAAAACCTGTCAAAAATTTCTGGTGGTGCGCAAATATATGCCAAGCGTGAGGATTTAAACCACACAGGCGCACACAAGCTTAATCACTGTATGGCAGAGGCGCTTTTGGCAAAGCACATGGGCAAGACAAAATTGATTGCCGAAACTGGCGCTGGTCAGCATGGCGTTGCTTTGGCAACGGCGGCGGCTTATTTTGGCATGGAGTGCGAAATTCACATGGGTGCAGTGGATATTAAAAAGGAATATCCCAATGTTGTGCGTATGAAGCTTTTGGGCGCAACAGTTGTTGAAGTTAATGAGGGTGCGCAAACCCTTAAAGAAGCAGTGGACAGCGCATTTGGCTCTTATATGGGGCAGGCAGATAAGGCATTATTTGGCATTGGCTCAGTTGTTGGCCCGCACCCTTTCCCTATGATGGTGCGCGATTTTCAAAAAATTGTTGGCATGGAAGCGCGTGAGCAATTTTTGGATATGAATGGTGAGTTGCCAGATTTAGTTGCGGCCTGTGTTGGCGGTGGATCAAACGCTATGGGCTTGTTTGCTGGCTTTATTGATGATGAAGATGTTGAATTACACGGCGTTGAGCCACTTGGCACATCAACTAAAATGGGCGATCATGCCGCAACAATCACCTATGGCGTTGATAGCGCAATTCATGCTTTTAAAACACTTGTGCTTGTTGATGAAAACGGCGAGCCAGCTCCAGTGAACACAATTGCTTCTGGGCTTGATTATCCTGGTGTTGGGCCAGAGCATGCATATTTGCACAAAACTGGGCGGGTAAATTATACTACTGCCAGCGACAAAGAAGCGCTTGACGCTTTTTATAAAATTTCTTCAAAAGAAGGAATTATTCCTGCGCTTGAAAGCGCGCATGTTGTTGCTTTTGCAATGCGTGAAGCTAAAAACCACCCTGGCAAGACTATACTTATCAACCTATCTGGTCGTGGTGATAAGGATATTGACTTTGTTACCGAAACTTATGGTTTTGGCGAGTAAATAAATATTAGCGCGGGTGAAATTTACCCGCGCTTTAAACTAACAATCATATAAATTCTATAGAGGGATAAACTGCACCCTATCACCTGCACTGACATAACCATCACCAGGCTCTATCACTGCTAAACCATCTGCATTTGCCATTGGTAAAATTTCTGCTGAGCCGCCCTTCCCCAACATTTGCAGCAATAAAGCACCGTCATCTGATTTGCCTGTAATTATTACTGGTAAATATTCATGGCGAAATGGTCGGCGAGCTTTATCAAACGAGCTAATTGCGCAAATGCTAAGTTGCTTTGACATTTTTAAGCCAGCGTGTTTTTCTATTATCGGTTTGGCAATCATATTAAACGTGACATGAGCCGCCATTGGATTTCCTGGTAATCCTATATAGACACAATTGTTTATTTTACCAATTAGCATAGGCTTGGCAGGCCTCATGGCTAATTTCAGCACCTGCAAGTCAGCTTTAAGCTCTTTTTGCAAACCATGATAATTTTCTTGCTGGTCTATTAAAATGCCGCCACTGGAAATTACTATATCAGCAATTTCAGATGCCTGTTTTAGAGTTTTTGCTAATTTATCTGCATCATCTGGCACTGAGCCTAAATCTATTAAATCAACCATTGGTTGATTTAATAGCCCTGCAAGTAAAAAGCGATTAGAATTGTATATTTGCGCTGGGGCAAGCTGCTCGTCTGGCTGGCGTAATTCTGAACCGGTTGAAAAAAATGCAACTTTAACTTTTCGCTGCACTTTTATTTCATACAGACCACAAGAAGCAACAAGTGCCATGCGTGCTGGTGTCATCAATTCACCAGCTTCAAGCAATGTTTGAGAAGAACTAATATCTTCACCCTTGCGTCTGATATTTGCGCCTTTTTTTGGCAATTGGTGAATGGTAATTTTATTATCCTGCAATGAAACATGCTCTTGCATAATCACTGCATCAATTTCACTTGGAACAAGTGCGCCTGTAAAAATTCTTAGCGCTCCTTTTTCAGGTAGATCATTTATTTCCTCTCCAGCTACAATAGTTGCGCAAATATCTAATACCCACGGCGCTTCTCCCTTAAGTTCACTTAAGCGAATGCCATAACCGTCCATTGCAGAATTATCAAATGGAGGTTGGTCAAAGCGAGAAATAATTGATTGGGCCAAAACTCTTGCATTAGATTTTTCTAAAGCAATCACCTGAGTTTGTGGCAATGGCTTAGCTAAACGCAAAGCGCGCTCAACAGCCAAATCTATTGGAATTAGATTTTTTTGTTTTCCAGAATTCGCCCCTGATAAACCTGAGTGTTCTTTTTGTTTCAAATCAGTTTTGGCCATTATTATCTCCATCTGATATTCATCAAATCATTTTACTCCTAAGCCCGTAATATTGATTTTAGTATGTCTAAGCCTATTAAACGCTCACGAGCCTGCTCTGATTTCAATAAATCTAAGGTCACATTTAGAGCATTGCCTTGATGACTCTTTAATAACTCAGCAGCAATTTGCTTATGCACACCATCCTCAACAAAGGCAAAGCCAAATAGAGATGGCACTGCTTCTTCAGCAGATTTAGTGGCGATAAGTTCAGCCGCTGCCATTCTTGATTGCCGCGGAGCATTTACACATAAATCTGCAAGATCAATTTCTATTTCACGCCCCCTTGAAGCTTTAATAGCCTCAGACCTTAGCGTATCATTTTCATCATTTGTTAGTTTGGCAATTACTTTTGTCACCACGGAGGCTTTTATATAAGCCAATGCTCGAACAGCACGATAGCTAATTGAAGCTTCACCAGTTGTAGCTAGGCGTAATAAATTACGCTGTGCCGAACTAATATCAATATCATTTTGTGCTAACACAATCAGGCCATCAATAGCCGCTTCACTCAACTGCCTATCATTTTCACTTAATGCCTTAACCAGCGGCTCTAATAATATTTCAGAGCCAGTTTCGCACCCAACCAGCGCAGCAAGGCGGCGCACATCAAGGTGAGCAGGAGTCTTGTTTTCTGGACTAAGCCGCTTTTGTTTATTTGGCCCTTTTCCAGCCATTTCTAAAAAAGCAACATCTCTTTCATCAATTTCAATATTCTCATCAGCCGGCTGAACTTGCGCATTTACCGTTAAAATAGCGTCAAGGGTGGATAATGGAGCTGGCTTTTCTT
>JALSJY010000156.1 GCA_026989045.1 Hyphomicrobiales bacterium
GTTGCAAATGAGAGCCGCTAAGCGAATTAAGCTAGAGCTTGAAACGCAAAAGCAAGCAGTGATTGAAAGTTAGATCACTTCCTGAATGATCTAACTATCTAACTCAAACCGCTTTATCTTCCTATGCAGTGTGGCGCGGCTTATGCCCATAGCTAAAGCTGCTTGGGTTATATTTCCGCCTGAGCGAGCCAGGGCTTGTTTTACTGCTCTTTGGCCTGATTTCATATATTGGCCTGCTTCATCAATATCTTGTCCATTTAACGAAGATAGAGGAATGGCGGTTTTTAGATTTTTATCTCCTAGCCCATAAATATGTCTAGCGCGCCGAGTTGCGCCAATCACCATATCATCGCCATCAACAGCTAACAGTGATGCGCCTTGATATTTTGGGTTTAGTTCGTCATTTGATTGCGAATTAGTGAGAATAATTTTTGATCCTTCAAAATTCTGGCAAAAATTCTCGCTTTCAATTCGTAAAGCGGCGGCAATCACGCTATCGCTTATTAGTTGTGAAAAGCCTTGGGTTAAATCTGCTCTACAAGATGAAACATCAAGCGCCCCCATTAGCTTGCCGACATGGTCAAAAATAGGTGCAGCAGAGCAGGAAAAATCAATATTTTTTGAATGGAAATGCTGGTCTTTATGAATAGTTAGCGCTCGCTCTTCAATCAAACAAGTGCCAATTCCGTTTGTCCCTTCACTATCCTCACTCCATAAAGCCCCTGTCCAAAGCCCAAATTCGTTAAAGGTTTTATCGTCTGGCTCTGCTCCGCGCCGCGCAACAGGAACACCATTTGCATCGGCAAGTAACACGCAACAACCAACCGATCCTAGGGCAAGATAAAGCCTATCAAGGCGGGGGTTTGCGATATGAATTAGTGAGCCAATACGATCACGTGCTTCATTAAGCTCGTAGCTTGAAAGTCTTTGTGGCGCTTTATAGTGATCTGGGTCAAGATTGTGCAGGTTTATTGAGCGTTGCCATGAGGCAACCACAGGGTTTTTTGTTGCCATGTTTGTGCTAATAGCATTCTCAATAAAATTAGCATGATTGCCACGTGTTCCCAATCTATTTTCCTCCCAAAAAATGATTGCTAGAAGATAAGCATAGCAATATTATTTACTAAAGGAAAGAT
This sequence comes from Hyphomicrobiales bacterium, assembly GCA_026989045.1. GTDB lineage: Bacteria > Pseudomonadota > Alphaproteobacteria > Rhizobiales > Devosiaceae > S141-66. The sequence goes on from JALSJY010000156.1 coordinate 1,137, forward strand.
TTCTATTTTTAACCTTGAATAAGGACTGAAAAAATACAATCTAAGATATATATTTAATAACTTATTTAACAACTTAAATGGAGAAATATTATGAAGGGTTATGTTGCAGATATTGAAAAGCTTACTTTAGAAAATGAAAATTTTCGCCAAGTGTTATACACTGGCAAGCATATGCAATTGGTGCTTATGACTATAATGCCAAATGATGATATTGGTGAAGAAGTTCATGAGGGTCATGATCAGTTTTTTAGGATTGAAAGCGGTAATGGCGAAGTTCAAATAGATGATGTTGCTACAAAAATCAAAGATGATGATGTGGTGATTGTGCCAGCTGGTGCAAAACATAATGTGCTCAATACTGGCAATGAGCCGCTAAAACTCTATACGCTTTATGGCCCACCAGAGCATAAAAATGGCACTGTTCATGCAACAAAAGCTGAAGCAGTTGAAGAGCATTTTGATGGCGAAACAAGCGAATAGCTGTCGGGGTAGTTAGTGAAACGAGTGATGGAAACAATGTAAATAACTTTTTGGTTTGATTGTTGGCATTATATAATTTCTTGACAGATTTTCTCTTTGCTGTCATTGCGAACCCTCTTCCTGAGCCTGTCGAAGGAAGGGGTGTGGCAATCCAGAAGAGCCATTCTTTGGACTGCTTCGTCACTATGTTCCTCGCAGTGACAGCAACAAAAACAAAGGAAGATGAAATATGATTATGGGAATTGCATCACTGGTTTTTATACCGCTTTTGGCAATTGCACTAGTGCATTTTATCTGGGCGCTAGGTTTTAATTATCCAGTAAAAGACGAAAAAACTCTAGCGCAAACAGTGGCAGGATTTAAAGACATAGAAAAAATGCCGCCACGTATAATGTCAGCATTAGTTGGCGCTGGAATATTAGGAGCAGGCATTTGGGTGCTGGCAATGGCCGACCCAATGCAAAGCCTTACCCTAACACTAGGCGGCGCAATATTGGCATTGGTATTTTTAGGGCGAGGCATATTTGGCTATACAAAAAAATGGGCAGAACTAACCCCCGAACAACCATTTCGAACTTTAGATAAAAAACTTTACTCACCACTTTGCATCGCCATTGGGGTAGGGATTTTATCTTTGGTTTTTTGGCGGGTTTTTTAGATTATTTGCTAATAAGAAAATAACCAAGATAACAACAATTATAGACAATAAATCTCAATATCTAACAAATCCAACATAACCCTTCTCCGTTTTTAATTCCGCTTAGATGTGCTAATTTTGAATTTTGACAATATGCTTGGCATTTCAAAATTTCCGTGTCGCCCTTCCCCTCGCAGTAACGAAGTGATTGTAATAAAGTGAGTAAGAAAAAAGAACAATAAAAGGAAATCATAATGCAAAATAAAGTTGAGGCAACCCAAGCTGCTTTAAGGCTAATCAAACAGCTTGAAGCTAAACATGGTGAGCTTATGTTTCATCAATCAGGTGGCTGTTGTGATGGCTCTGCCCCTATGTGTTATGCCAAGGGTGAGCTATTCTTAGGTGACAATGATATATTGCTAGGCAAAATTGGGGGCATGGAATTTTACATCAGCGAAGATCAATATAAAGCTTGGAAATATCCGCACCTAACCATTGATGCGATAAAGGGCAATGGTGGTATGTTTTCACTTGATAATGGAACGGGCAAAAGATTTATCACCCGCTCCGAAACTTGTGAGGTTTAACGCCTGTTTTTAATCGTCGTCATAAATGCCCATTTCAGCGCCTTTATGACATGCTGCACAATCTACAAAATCTTTTAGCTTTTTCTTCTTAAGCATATTCTTAGCTTCACGCTCACTATGCTCATGGGTAAACCAGCGCAACTCAGTGATGCGCTGAGGTGCAGGGTCACCCTTAAATTTCTTGCGGTTAGCATTAGCAACTAAATATGCTTCAATTTTACTAGCTGTCTCTTCATCAAGCGAAGCGTCTTCACCAAAGTGATTTTCAAGCTCATTCATCATTTTTTGCCATGATTCTTTTGGTAAAAATGCTGGCTGAAAGGCCAAGTGACATGCACCACATTCCTCTAACACCAACAAATCTTTAATTGCTGGCACGTTATCATCATCACTAGCACTGGATATTGTTGGTGCTAATAATAATGGTAATGAAGCGATAGTTAAAATTAGTTTTTTCATTTTCTTTTCCTTAATAATATAGTGGCGGGTGCTTTCCCCCTGTTAAACAGGGGGCAGGCTCGGATCTGGGCTAAAAAATCCAACGATGACAATAATATTGAATCATTGTGAAATCATATAAGTAGTAAAATCTCCTTTTTCTAACGCTGTGCATTCACGACCAATCACTGATTTGCAATTGCGACGAAACCATTTTGCAACCTTTTTAGGGTCAGTAAATCTATCAGGTGTTTTAGAAACAGCAATTGGGTCAATCGCTTTGCCCGCTCTTGTTTCACCTGCATTTGTAGCTGATGTTGAATGACAAGAAGTGCAACTTGGTGTTTCTGGTTTTCCTGTGTTAAATGTTGCTAAATATAATTCTTTGCCACGATTAGCATCAAATCCAGCAAAATTTGCATCATCTGCTTTTGCTTGAGCTGCAAATTCAGCCAAGATATCTTCTCTTGGCCCTGCATTGGCAACCATTGCTGGTATAAAGATAAATAGGCTTAATATTACTAGTAATTTACGCATGTTTTTTCCTTTGTTATTTAGTTAGTTTTGTCTTTTGCTTTTAGTATTTTTATATTCACATCGTCAAAGCGACCTGTTTTTGCGTCCCCATGACAGGCTTCACAATTCGCCTCTGAGTTAATGGGCTTTGCCTTGAAAATATCTTCATCAATTTTTGCATGGCGCAATTTCCAATAAGGCGTTGCGCTAATTTGCGTTGGCTTTTCTTTATCAACTATCAATAGATTATTCGCCGCTTCACTATCCCAATTTTCAGCTGAAAAAGAAGTTAGATATGCCAAAATTTCTTTTGCTGTTTCATCATCAAGATAAGCATCCTCACCAAAATGATCCTCCAGCTCGTCCATTAAAATTACCCATGATTTTTTAGGTAGCAAGCTTGGGTGATAGACAATATGGCAATCACCACATTCACTGTTATAAGTTTGTGAAATCGGCATATTGATAAAACCAGAAGCTGGCACTTTACTCATAAAAATAGAGCCACCAATTAAAACTATTCCCAACCCAGCAATCGATATAACAGCAGGCACTAATAATTTTGGAGCAAGGCTTGGAGTGTTCTCACCCTCTGGAACAGACTTATCACCATCAATCATAGATTTGGTCAAAGATGATTTGCTGATTTTACTTTCAAACATCACGCCAAAAATATGAAATAAAATCATGGCTATCAGGGAAAAGGCTAAAAACAGATGGATTTTACCTGCACTGCTACCCGTAGCGTAATCAACAAAGCCAGCAAAAGCGCCTAAATTTTCAACGCCGCCATAATTGATAAACCCACTAAGCGAAATAAGCGCCAAAACCGCAATAAGAGCAAATACCATTAAAGCACCAAGCGGGTTATGCCCAAAAAAGTGCATCGGCTTACCTGCTTTTATTGCTTTTACATGGGCAATCAGAATTTTGGGTGAAAAAATAAAACTTGAAAAACGAGAATATTCAGGGCCAAAAAATCCCCAAGCAAGACGAAATACTAGCAAAGCAACAATACCATAACCAAGCCAAACATGAATGCTCAACCACCACTCAGGCGCAAAAAAGCCAGTGCCAAGAGCGCTAACCACAAGCACTAACTGCAACCAGTGATAAATACGAGTTGGCAAATCCCAAATACGGATTTTTTTATCACCAGTATTTTTATCCTGAAATTTAGCTTTATTCTGCACTATATTTTCCAAAAATCATAATCATAGCAATCTAATAGCATATTGATTCTGACCAATAAAAAACATGTCTGTCAGCTAATTGTCAGGTTAGGGGGTGGTTGGTTTTTTGATGGTGCGACTTGTTAGAATAGGACAAGTGAGTATATTGGCGCAAGACAGATATTTACCAAGCAATAAAACAGCAGTGCTAATGTGAAGCGAGCTTCAACGCGAGCCGATGCTAGTGCATCGCCCCGCTGGAGGGGCAGTGAACGACATAGCGCCATTTTGGCGCGTCATGGAGAGAGCGGTGCGCCCCGCGAAGCAAAAAAATGGTGGGCCCGGTAGGACTCGAACCTACGACCAGACCGTTATGAGCGGTCGGCTCTAACCAACTGAGCTACAGGCCCATTTTATTCATCTATTCAGACGAAAAAAACATATAGCGCCTTGCTAATAGCAAAGAGAGCGTATCAATCAACAAAAATCTTCATTAAGGCGCATTTTTTTCTAATTTTACTGTTGTTTTTTGAATAATAAGCAAAATACAGATTTTATTCACCGCTCGAGTAAAAGTGATTAGCATTTTCTTACACTTAACTTGACTTTATTGATATAAATTGCTGAAACACTACTCATGTCGGGGGACATTAACAAACCCGCTAAAAGGAAGAAAAAAATGAAACGAATTCTATCACTAGCTATTATAGCTACAATGGTTGCATCACCCGTATTTGCCTCTGGCAAAGGCGATGTAGAAGCAGGCAAAAAGGTTTTTAAAAAATGCGTTGCGTGTCATACAGTTGATGGCTCAACAAAGAAAAAATCAGGCCCATCACTCGATAATCTATATGGTCGCACAGCTGGCACACTAGAGGGCTTTAAATTTTCAAAAGCAATGATCGCTGCTGGTGCAGAAGGCTGGGTGTGGACACCTGAAACATTTGAAGCATATTTAGTAAACCCAAGAAAAGCTATCCCAAAAAATAAGATGGCATTTGCTGGCCTTAAAAAAGAAGAAGACATTATAAATGTTGAAGCTTATTTGCTTACTTTCTCACCTGATTTTGTAATGGGTGAAGGCGACGAAGATGATTCAGATGATAAAGATGAAGATAAAAAAAGCGACTAAACTTTAGTTGATTTTTAATATTAAGGCGGCTTTGCCGCAATTGTGACGCCAAACGGCTTTGCCGTAATTTAGACGCATTGAGCGCTCAGTTTCTTGCTAAAGAAATAATGGAGCGAGCAATGCGTCTTTTTTTAGTAATATCCACTTTCCTTATGGCGCTGATAAGTGCCTCTCCTTTACTTGCGCAAGCAATCCCTCCTGTTGCTGGTGAAAATGGGGTTATTTCAATCACTGGAATAGGTAAAATAACAGCCAAGCCAGATATGGCTTATATTACCTCTGGTGTTATCTCGATTGAGAAAAACGCTCAAGAAGCTCTAGCCCAAAATTCAAACGCTATGGCGAGCCTGATTAAAGTGCTTAAAAATGCTGGCATAGAAGAACGTGATATTCAAACCTCCAATTTTTCTATATCCCCACAATATGATTATAATAATTCCTCAAATAACCAGCCGCCTAAGATTACTAATTATCGGGTGAGTAATTCACTGACAATCATTGTTAGAGATTTAAATATTTTAGGGCATATTATTGACAAGGCAGTAAGCGTTGGCTCAAATTCTATAAATTCTGTTAGGTTTGCAATAGATGACACAAGCGCTTTATTAAATGAGGCTCGCAAAAAAGCTATGCAAGACGCTTTTGAAAAGGCTATTCTTTATACAGAAGCGGCGAATGTGACTTTGGGTAAGATAAGATATATTTCAGAAAATAGTGGTTTTATGCCTCCCCCATTCCCTGCTGAAATGACACGTATGGCTATGAGTGCAGATGCGAGTGCTGTGCCTATGCAATCAGGTGAATTGACCTTTAGTTCTACAATTTCTGTTGTATGGGAGTTGGAGCAGTAATTAACTCCAAATAACTTGATAAATCATTCTTGCGCTAACTAAACATAAAAACATTGCAAATGTTAGTTTGAGTTTTCTTGCATCAAGCCTATGCGCCAGCGTTGCCCCTAAGGGCGCAGCAAGGCTTGCTACAACACCGATTAGGATAAGCGCTGGGATATTTACGTAACCAACAGAAAATTCTGGCCGCCCGACTACCCCATAGCCAGAAATCATAAACCCTATTGCACCCGGCACAGCAATTAGCACACCAAGCGCCGCACCCGTTCCCACAGATTTATGAATCTTATGCCCAAATGCCACCAATGATGGCACACTAAACGATCCACCCCCAATACCCATCAATGCCGAAATATAACCAACCACAAAAGCGATAATTCTATGCACTGGTTTTGATTGATGTAATTTACCAAGCAGTTTTTCTTGAATTGGCAATAACATATTAAGTGCTACAAATAGGGCAATAAAAGCAAAAATCAAACGTAACATATCACCAGAATAAAGCTTTGCCATCAAACCACCTAAAAATGAAGCAACTATAATAAAAGGCGCCCATAATTTGACTATATCAAGCATTACAGCGCCTCGCCTATAATGTGCTAAAGCACTTGTTGACCCTGTTGCAATGATAATTGCCAATGAAGTGCCAACTGCCATATGCTGATAAATATCGGCATCATAACCTAAAATTTCAAATGCTAATGCCATTGCAGGCACAAGCACAATACCACCGCCAACTCCCAGCAGGCCTGCAATTAAGCCGCCAAGCATACCAGCCACCATTAAGCCTAAAATCAAAGGCAAATAGCTAATAAATTCACTCATAAATTACCTGACCGCACCTGCTTCTAGCAATATATTAAAAGTTAAGGCACGGCGATTCACTGGTGTTTGACAAACAGATTCTATTGGGGTTTTCTTATTTTTACCTGCTAAATTAACATCTGCACCGGCGTTGAGTAACAACTTAATTTCATCAACATTACACCAACTAGCAGCTCCTGTTAATGCGGTGATACCATTTTTACCTTGTGAGTTTACATCTGCTCCTGCTTCAACCAATAATCGCGCAACCTCAACCCCACCCTGACGGCCAACCGCAAGGTAAAGCAAAGGATCTTTAAAACGAGATAGCATGTTAGGATCTCCCCCCTCACTTAAATACTCAGCTACAAAATCAGCATTATTTTGCTGAACCGCTGAAACAATTTCATGCTCAGGTTTTCTTGGCTGGCAAGCAGAAACTAAAGAGATAACAATAACAGCAAAGAATATATTGCTCAAAACCCTCATTTACACCTCCCATTTAACAGCTGAATCATTGGTACTACATGCTCATATTGCTACTTAAGTGCTTTAATGGTCAAGCTGGATAGTTTTTTTACTTTTTAAATTTCTTTTACTGGCTAACGAAGCACGGCTCTTAACCTTTCTGGGGCTACTCTTCGTGGATCATTTAGATAAATTATCAACCATTTCAACTATTATTTATAAACCCAATTATTTTCTTTACTTGCAAATCATTCGCATTTACAACTAGAATTTACGGCATTACAAACTTTGGAATTATAATGGACTTTATCTCTTCGCTCTCGCCAATCGCTCTTGGCTTTTTTGGCTCACTCTTGGCAGGCTTAATGACAGCCGTTGGGGCTATTCCTGTTTTGTTTGGCAAAACCCCCTCTCAGGCAATGCGAGACCTCTCACTTGGCTTTGCAGCAGGGGTAATGCTTGCTGCCTCATTCTTTTCGCTCATCATACCAGCACTTGACGCTGCAGGCATTCGCTATGAGAGTGATATTATTCCACCCACAATTGTAGTTATCGCCATTTTGCTAGGCATGGGCGCAATTGCATGGGTAAACATGATTCTTCCCCATGAGCATTTCACCACGGGTCGCGAAGGGCCAGAAGCCGCATCATTGCGCCGTATATGGCTATTTATCATTGCTATAACTATTCACAATTTCCCTGAAGGGTTAGCCGTTGGCGTTGGATTTGGCGCTGGCGGAGTGTCAGGGGGAATGCCGCTTGCAATCGGCATCGGGCTTCAAAACGCGCCAGAAGGGCTTGCTGTTGCAATTGCCCTAATCGGCGTTGGCTACAGCAGGCGGCGATCTTTTGCAATTGCAACACTAACTGGCTTGGTAGAGCCTGTTGGTGGCCTGCTTGGCGCAAGCATAATCACTATTGCACAGCCACTTTTACCATGGGGATTAGCCTTTGCAGCCGGCGCTATGCTTTATGTTATTTTTCATGAAATCATTCCAGAAACCCACCGCAATGGCCACCAAAACAAAGCCACAACTGGCTTAGCAATTGGTCTAGTAATTATGCTATTTTTAGATGTTTATCTAGGGTAACCTATTCTCAGGTCTCTAAAAATTACATCTTTTGTTGATATGAATCAATGCAACCACCCTTACTTCTTGATAGCGTTTTTTAGAATTGCGGAGTCGCACAGGGTTAGCTAGCCAACATTATTTAGCCAGTCGTCCTCTGTAATAAAAATAATTATAGGAGAGTAAAATGACCTCAAGCGAAACTGATCTAAAAACAAAAAAGGGCATGGCTCTTTGGCTCAAAATACTTATCGGAGCAGTTGTTGCAATCATACTGATAATATCTATTGCCATGTGGGCAACCTCTGGCATGATGGATAGCGTTAATCGCCATATGGACGCATTAAAAGCAGGTAATATTGATGCCGCTTACGCTGAGACCTCTGGCGCATTCCAGCAACAGACTTCACTAGAGCAGTATAATGAATTTGTGAAATCTTATCCCATTCTCACTGATTATGTAGAAAAAAGCTTCCCCTCTAGAAGCGTAGAAAATAACATTGGCACAGTTGAGGGAACCCTAACTGCACCAGACGGGACGGTGATGCCGATTGCATTTCAGCTGGTTAAAGAGAATGACGCTTGGGTTATTCTTGGTCTGAACCTTGGCAATTAAACAGTAAAGCAATTTAACATGAATAAGCCCCTTGCCCAAGATATAGGGGCTTATTTTCCTTTAAATCCATATAGTTTCATGTTTGCTACTTTTAAAGGCTTACCTATAAAGGCAAGTAAGCAACAAAAAAGAAGTTACAATCATGATAAAACTTATCGGCACACCGCAATCAAGAGCATTTAGAGCCCTTTGGTTACTTGAAGAATTACAAATTCCTTATGAAATAATAGGTCTTTCTCCGCATGACCCAGAAGTTTTCAAATATAATCCATCAGGTAAAATACCAGCCCTTGTTGATGACGGTGAAGTGATTATAGACAGCATGGCTATTTGTTATTATCTAAGCGATAAATATAAAAAATTCACCTTTCCTTGCGGCACAATAAATCGAGCCAAACAAGATAGTTTCATTGGCTTTGCCCTTGATGATTTTGAAACTCCACTTTGGACTTATGGAAAAAACATCTCCACCCTGCCAGAGAATTTGCGCGTAGCTGAAATTTTACCAACATGCAAATATGAATTTGCTCAAGCATTAAAGATATTTGAACAACGATTAGGAGAAAACAGATATCTCATGGGCAATCAATTTACCATTGCCGATATATTTATAGTGCATAGCCTAACTTGGGCAAAAATTTCAAGATTTGACATACCCAACACAGGCGCCATAGCTGATTATATAAATAGAGCAAGAGGAAGACAGGCCTATCAGCGTGCGCGCTCTAAACGCTCAAAAAATAAATAATCAAACACACAATATTTCTAATAAATCCACCAAATCTGCCTTCATATCAGACAGATTTTGAATTGATAAATGCTCAACCCCAATCAAACCTGCATATAGCAGCCGAGCTTTCATCGCACTATCATTTTTATCAAACCCAATTTGTAAAAATAATTCCCTTACAAAAGTTAGCCGTGCTTTTTCTACCACTGCAAAAACCCTTGCCGCTTTTTTATCATGCCTTGCCCAATTTCGAATAGCCTCTTCTGTCCGCAGCCCACCATATTCAACATTTTTTTCACCCGACGACATCTCAATAATCAATAAAAGCTTTTCCTTTGGTGTTGCTTTGATGTCTGAAATATTAGCAATTACATCAAAGGTAGCAAGCTTAGCCCAATGCTCAAGCATTGTTTTTTTCAAGGCCGCTAAATCTTTAAAATGCCAATAAAACGATCCTTTGCTCACTTTTATTTCACGAGCAATTGCCTCAATCCGGATTGCCTGCTCCCCCCCCTTTGACAAAGCACGAAACCCCGCCTTGATCCAGTCCTCTTTAGTTAACTTTGCTTTTTCTTTCATGCCTCACCGTACGCCAGCGTATTGACTCTTGCAACTAAATTTGTAACATACGTTAGCGTATGGTTTGTCTACACACAATTAAGGAAATAACTATGAACATCAAAATTTTACTTGCGGCTCTATTGTCATCGCTCACTCTTGGCATTCACGTATTTGCAGGAGGCTCTGACGTTCACATTCCTATTTTAGAATCTGAACTATCAGACCCCTTAAAAACAATTATTTCAGTTATTTGGCATGCAATAACTGCAATTCTTTTAATTAATGCAATTGCCCTTGTTTATGCAGGCTTCAACCCTGACTATAAAAAACCAATAATATTACTAATAAGCGCACAATATTTTTTCTGGGCAGGATTGTTTATCTTTTACGGAATAAAAGACTTTGCTTCTATATGGACAATGCCGCAATGGATTGCCTTTATTATTATTCCAATATTAGCTATAGCTGGATTAAGAAATAAAAATTCTAACTAGAGGCCTACTATATGAACATTATTGCAATATCCATATTCATAGTTTTAACAATCTACGCCCTACTTCATCTCATTTGGGCAAACGGTATATATTGGCCAGCCAAAAACGAACATAATTTGGTAAAAGCAGTTATAGGAGAGCCAAATATGCGCCATATGCCATCGCGCAAACAAACTTATATCATCGCTTTAGCATTATTGTTAAGCAGTATTTTTGCGCTTTGGGGCGGCAATGTCATAGCCCTGCCCCTGCCATTATGGATACGTGAACTTGGCGTGTTTTTGCTGGCATTTTTCTTTGCCACTCGTGGCATGGCAACCTTTATGATTGCCAAAAAATTGGGCAAAAAAACTCAACCCTTCAAAACCTTAGACAGAGCGCTCTATGCACCCCTTAGCATAGTTATTTCTATAGGTTATATTATTTTTCTGATTAATCCTTAACTTACTCTGACCCAAAAATTTTAGATATAAATAAAGTTAGATATGATCAATCAATAATCATTATCAAACAAAGCCTCGCCCTGTTCGTCAATAATTTGACGACCTTTTTTGTGGGTGAATTTTTTTACTTCTTCAAGCGTAGACACACGATCAGCTCGGATAAATTCTTTAACTCTTATCTCACCATCAATTTCTTTTTCTATTCTACCAGAAATTTGAAACTCTTCCCCATTTTTCATCTCAATAGCGGTGATTATAAAATCTTTATAATCATCTTCACCTAGATTTTTAGGTTCATCATCTTCAATATTTGCACCGCCAAATAAGAATTTCAAAATTGACATATTTTCCTCCGCCTAAACATTCTAATCACTACCAAACCATTTTGTTTGCAGGCCTTCATAAGTTCCATCTTCCTTAATGTCCAATAAAGTGGTATTGATTGCCTCAGTTAATTTTGAGCCAGTTGGTAAAGCAATGCCAAATTTATCGGCCTGAAAAACTGAACCTGCTAATTGCACCTTACCCCTACCCTCATGAGTTGTATAATATTTCACAACTGGTGCATCACCAATTGTTGCATCAATTTCGCCATTTTCAACTGCTACTAAAGCTGCCATAAAATCATCATATCTAGTATAAGAAATATTCTTATTATCCAAGAATTTAGACATTGCGCTATTTTCACCAACACCAACATTTTTACCCGCTAAATCACGATAAGAATTTATATCGCTAGTTAATTGGTCAACAGTTAGCGAAGTTGTGATTTTGGCGGTAAGGGTGGAAACAAAAAACAAACTAGCGACAATCCAAAACATCGCTAAAACCCTTGAAAGCTTTTTATAAGGCACTTCATTTTCAAAGCCACCCATGGTCATAATAATGAATGCCCACCAAAATGCGTCCCATACTCCGCCCTTATAATCATCACGAAAATAATCATGGCGCGGGTTTTTTACATTGCGCTCAAAAAACCACAATAAATGCGCAATCACCAACAAAGTTACAAGCGCAAACCCAATGAGCTGAATTGCACCAGAATTCCAAATTATCTTAAAAATGCTAGCATTGGCCTCACGGATAGGCACAACAATTTGCATGCCAGAATCATAAATAGAATGAGAAAAATCAAGTATTTTTTCACGATCAGCTGTTATTGAAATATTGGAAACAGCAACATCAGATTGGCCAAGCGTTACAGCATCAATCATAGCAGGAAAACTATCCACCTTTTGCCAAGAATATTGCCAGCCATTTCGCTTGGCAATTTCGTTCCAAAGATCGGCAGAAAACCCGCTAACCTCTCCATTATCAGAGTAAAAAATAAATGGCTGACGCTCTACCGTTGAGACGCTTAGGTTAGACTCTTGCGAAATTGCTACATTGCTTATTATTGCGCAATTTGAAAATGAAAGCAGCACAAAGAACGACAAAAAAAATCTTTTCATTTAACCCTCAAAAACTAAAACCAAACTTTACTTTAAGGCAAGATGAATGAAATGCAAATTAAACATTTCCCAACCCAAACTCTACTACTTTAGAGATTTAACTAGTGAGGTTTCTTTTTAAATTGCAAATCAAATATTTTATTGCTAGGATTCGCAAAATAAAAAGGAATATAAAGTGACAAATGCACCAGAAAAATTCTCAAAAGCACAAATTTATCTTCATTGGGCTGTTGTGGCTCTTGTAGCTTTTCAATTTATTCTTTCTGCGGGCATTAAATCGCTTTGGGAAAAACGCATGGACGGCACTATTCCAAATGAGCCTTCTTTTAATCCACATATTTTGATTGGCGTTATTATTTTACTTTTAGTTGTTTGGCGTTTATTTTTGCGCTTCAAACATGGTGTGCCTGCCTTACCTAAAAGTGAAAAACCAATTGCTGGGCTAATCGCAAAAGCTACCCATTATTTATTTTATATCCTGCTTATCGGCATGCCTCTTTCAGGAGCAGGAGCTTGGTTTTTGGGTCTTAAACAACCAGCTTTCACACACGGCTTAGCAGCAAAATTATTACTTGCACTAATCGTTCTGCACATCTTAGCCGCATTGCTGCACCATTTCGTGCTAAAAACCAATGTGCTTAGGCGAATATTGGGCATGAAATAATAGAGTAACACCTAGGTAAAACTAAGCATAGCCTTGTCTCTAGCATGCGCTATTCTCTCCTGCGTCACCATCAAAACTTAAAGTCGGTATGATATACAAAATTGAGCGCAGGGAGTATTCCTCACTTGTCACCCTGAACGATAGTGAAGGGTCTTAAACTCTAAAGGCAAAGATTCTTCGACTTCGTCTCAGAATGACAATCTGACGAAGTGATGCGCTAGAGCTAAAACTCTCCACCTCAGGTCACACCCTTAAGGCTTAAAGTCGTTAAGAGATACGAGAAAACGAGCGCAAGATATATTGCTTTTACTGCCTCGCGCCGGCGGGCTTGTATTTCCGAGCGAAGCTAACGAAGTAGATTAACGCAAGTCACCAAACTCAAGGCTTAAAGTCGCTAAGATATAGGAAAAATAAAACGCAGGGAGTATTCTTATACTTCCAAGTGCATATTTTGAACTAGATCAAAGCGAATTTAAGCCGCCCTACCGCAAGCTACTCCGCTACTCCATGCCCCAAATAGCAAATCTGCTAAAAACGTAAAACGATTTTAGCTTAGGGATTTATAAAAGAAACAATGGGCTTGCTATAGCACCTGCCCAACACAAAAACCGCTACTCCAAGCCCATTGAAAATTATAGCCGCCCAACCAACCTGTTATATCCACAACCTCACCAATAAAAAACAACCCTTCAACATTACGAGCCTCTAATGTTTTGGCATTCAGATCGCGTGTATCAACACCGCCTAATGTCACCTCTGCTGTTCTATAACCCTCAGATCCAACTGGTTTGATGCGCCACCCATTCACTCTAGCTGCAACTTTGCGCAACATTTTATCTCCAACATCAGCTAAGCGCCCTTCAAATTCAGCTCCTATTTGCTGTGCTAATCTCTTGGGTAAAATTTCATTTAAAATTGTGCCAACTTCTCGCTTACCGTTTTTTGTCCGCTCTTGTTTAAACAATTCAAACACATCAATATTGGGCGTAAGATTTATCTCTATCTCTTCTCCAGCTTGCCAATATGAAGAAATTTGCAAAATCGCAGGGCCGCTAAGCCCTCGGTGAGTGAATAACATCGCCTCATCAAAACTAACTTTGCCACAACTCACCCTAACATCTAACGACACGCCGCTAAGTGCGCCCATCTGCTCTTTTAATACTGGCTCAAAAGTAAGCGGCACAAGCCCTGCCCTTGTTTCAACCAAGCGCAAACCAAACTGTTCGGCCAATT
>JALSJY010000157.1 GCA_026989045.1 Hyphomicrobiales bacterium
ATGCCAGTGCCATTATCGCCAAAAACAGGTTTTGGCATAAAGGTTGCGGTTTTGCCATAGGCGTTTGCAACTTGCTGCACTACATATTTATAAATTTGCACTTGGTCAGCACTTTCAACCATTGGCGCATATTTAATGCCTAATTCATGTTGGGCAGAGCCAACTTCATGATGATGTTTTTCAACCGTTACGCCCATGTCTTTCATTACTGAAAGCATTTCAGAGCGAATATCTTGCGCGCTATCAACAGGAGGAACAGGGAAATAACCTTGTTTTTGCCCAATATGATGGCCATTATTTCCAGCTTCATAATCAGCATCAGAATTTATGCCCAACTCAGAATGATCTAGCTTAAAGCCTGTATTATATGGCTGGGTAGAATATTTAACATCATCGAATAAAAAGAATTCTGGCTCTGGGCCAAACACAACACTATCACCAATGCCAGAAGATTTAAGATAGGCTTCTGCTTTTTTAGCTGTGGTGCGCGGGTCGCGATTATATGGCTGATAAGTAGCTGGCTCTAAAATATCGCAATTGATCGACATTGTTGCTTGGCCAAAAAATGGATCAATATAAGCAGAGGTAACATCTGGCATTAGCACCATGTCGCTCTCGTTAATTGCCTTCCAGCCAGCAATAGAAGAGCCATCAAACATAGCACCTTCTTCAAACATATCTTCATCAATTATGCTTGAGTCTAGGGTTAGATGTTGCAATTTGCCACGTGGGTCGGTGAAACGGAAGTCAACAAATTCGATATTTTCTTCTTTAATTTGTTTTAAAATTTCTTTTACAGAGCTCATTTAACAAAAGTCCTTTAATATTAGAGTAGATGATTGATATTTAATTGTGAATATAAATTTAGGTGAGGGGGCTAATGCTAAAGTGCATCATCACCGCTTTCCCCAGTGCGAATTCTTATTGCTTGTTCAATTGGATAAACAAAGATTTTGCCATCGCCAATACGCCCAGTCTGCGCCGCATTTCGAATAGCTTCAATTGCTTTTTCTGCTTGTTCATCAGAGCAAACAACCTCAATTTTTACCTTGGGAAGAAAATCAACAACATATTCTGCGCCACGATATAGCTCAGTATGTCCCTTTTGGCGACCAAAACCCTTAGCTTCAGTAACAGTAATACCCTGCAAGCCAACTTCTTGCAGCGCCTCTTTTACCTCATCAAGCTTAAATGGCTTTACGATTGCCTCGATTTTTTTCATTTTCGTCTCCATAGTAAAATATAATTTAACTAACTATTAAGATGCATAAATTGTGCCAACCCACAATTTGCAATGATAATTTAATTAAAACAATGGCTTGGCGATGTTTTGTGAAACAAAATGATAAAGTAATTTTATAAAACCGCCTAAAAAATAGGCAAGTGCATATTATGTAGGCGCTTTTATGGGTGGGAGTTTCTTAAATCACACTAAAAGCCTGTTTATTCACACTCATTACAAGTGCCAAGCATTTCAATATGAGTAATTTGCGTGCTAAATCCCTGCTGTTTCGCTTGCTCGATCAATTCTTTAACTGCCTCTTTTGGTTCAAGTTCTGCAACATTATTGCATTTAGTGCAGATGAGAAGTTGGCCAACATGATCAGGGTTTTTGGCATGCATACAGCCAATATAAGCGTTTAAGCTGGTGATATGATGAATAAGGCCAGCGCTTTTTAAGAAGTCTAATGCACGATAGGTGATAGGCGGCTGTTTATTGTCCATTTCAATCATAATATCAGCAGCGCTCATTGCTTTGTGGCTTTGCCAAACAATTTCAAATACTCGTCGCCTGTGTTGGGTAAAGCGAGCGCCTAATTGCTCGCATATCTTTTCTGCCGCCAAAAGGGCAGATGATTTGCATAAGTTATGGTTGCAATTTTTTGTCATTAAAAACCAGAATATAATTTATTATAAAGTTTAAATTAGTTATTGACTTAGTCTAGTGTTAAATTGTAACAGTTGCAATTGTTAACATTTAACATTTGGAATATTTATCATGCAAGCCATTAAATCGCAAACTACAAAAATAAGAAAAACCACCACTTGGATTACCATGCTTTCGTTAATCCCGCATATGTTATGTTGTGGCATTCCAGTAACTGCAGCTTTAATAGGGCTCGGCACAACAATTGGCTTAGGCGCGGCACTGGCCAGCAATCCGATTTATGCCTTGGTTGATGCCTATCACCCTGTTTTATTGGGCATTGCGGTGAGTGGAGTGTTTCTTAGCGGTGTTTTTAATCTTATTGCCTATAATGTAGATTGCAAGGCGGTTGAAGATAGTTGCGCTCACGAATCGTGTAAGCCAAAAAAACTAAAATCATTTAGAATTTTTCTAATTTCGTTGTTTTTACTGGTTTTAGATATTTCTTGGTTTTTGGCAGAAGCATATTTATTGCAAACTCATTGATGAATTTATCAAAAACTACTAAAAAACGTTCTAAAATCAAAAATAAGTCAATCTTTTTGAATAAACTTCTAGTTTAGCTTTGACTGTAAAGTAAACTTGCTTTAGACACTTCGAAAATACTGCTCATTAAGAACATTTTTGGCGGGTGTGGTGAAATTGGTAGACACGCAAGATTTAGGTTCTTGTGCCGCGAGGCGTGGGGGTTCAAGTCCCTCCACCCGCACCAACTATGTTCTTATAATATGGCATTGTGACAAAGTGAAATATCAAAAGATTATTGGCAAAGAGATTATTGGATCGCATAATGAAGGTTACTGAAACACTTAATGAAGGCCTAAAACGCAAGCTTAATGTTAAAATTTTAGCAAAAGACTTGTTGGCAACCCTTGATGCAAAACTTGCAGAACTAAAAGAAAAGGCTAACATTAAAGGCTTCCGGCCTGGTAAAGTGCCAGTTTCACATCTTAAAAAGGTCTATGGCCGCCAGACAATGTCTGAAGTTGTGCAGGAGCAAATAAACAAAAGCGTCTCAGATAGCCTTGAAAAGCGCAAAGAAAAACCTGCAATGCAGCCAAAAATTGATTTGGACGAGAAAAAAAGCGATATTGAAAAAGTAATGGAAGGCGAAGCCGACCTAATTTTTGATATTTCTTATGAAATTTTACCAACAATTGAGTTAATGGATTTCAAAACCGTTGAAATTGATCAACCTGTTGTCGAAATTAATGATAAAGAAGTAGAAACTGAGCTTGAGCGCCTTTTTGCTAACCAGCGTCAATATGAAGACAAAGGCGATGAAGCTGTTGTTGCTAAGGGTGATAAAATTGGCCTTAACTTCGAGGGTAAAATTGATGGTGTGCCGTTTGATGGTGGCAAGGCCGACCACTCCCATTTAGTTATTGGATCTGGTGATTTTATTCCTGGATTTGAAGATCAGATGATTGGCATGAAAAAGGGCGAGAAGGGCGTTATTAACGTAACTTTCCCAAAAGATTATTCAAGTGATAAACTTGCAGGCAAAGACGCAACATTTGATGTTGAAATTTTACATGTTGATGCTCCAAAAGAGGGTAAGCTTGATGATGAATTTGCAAAAACTCTTGGTCTTGATGATTTAGCTGCTCTTCGCACTGCTATTAAAGATCAAATGGAAAATGCGCTTAAAAATATGGGAGTGCAACGTGTTAAGCGCCAAGTGTTAGACGCACTTGATGCAGGTCATAAACTTGATGTGCCAGAAGGCTTGGTTGAAGCAGAATTTAACTCTATTTGGGAGCGTGTTACCCATGAGATTAAAGAGCATGGCAAATCGTTTGAAGACGAGGGAACAACAGAAGAAAAAGCTAAAAAACAATATCAGCGTATTGCTGAACGTAGAGTTCGCTTAGGTCTTGTTGTTGCTGAAATTGGCACTGCTAATAAAATTGAAATAGCAGAAGAAGAACTACAGCAAGCACTTATTGCTGAAGTGCAACGTTTCCCAGGTCAAGAGCAAGAAGTCTATGATTATTATCGCAAAAATCCAGACGCAGTAGCAAGCCTACGTGCTCCAATTTTTGAGAATAAAGTTGTCGAATTTGTTGCAGAATTAGCTAAGAAAACCGAGAAAAAAGTCACTCGTGAAGAATTAGCCGCAATGATTAAAAAAGACGAAGAAGATGATGACGTTCCTCAGGAGCATAATCACTAAATATACTCTTTAGATAAATTTTAAAAAGGCCTTCCAATTTGGAGGGTCTTTTTTATTGCTCTGAGTCAAACAATTTAGCTAATTACATTTAACAATCGCACAATAGATCGCCCAACAGCATAAGCTAAATTTACAGGAACAGCATTGCCGATTTGCTTATATTGCTGGCCTATAGAGCCGCTAAATTCCCAATTGTCAGGAAAAGTTTGCACTCTTGCATATTCCCTCACAGTTAAGGGTCTAGTTTTTTCTGGGTGGCATCTTTCGGTCTGTTTTTGTGCAGGAGAGCAGGTTAGCGTAAGGCTTGGCTCATTCCATGATAATCTTCGAGCCATGCCTGTTTTACCACCGCCAAGAAAATAGCTTTTTTGCATATATTCTCTTTGTAATTTATCAGGTAAATCTCGCCAATATCCTCCTTGCGGCACTTTCCTTAAAATTTCAGCTTTGCGCTTTGGATATTTCTGCCCCTCAGATTTTGGAACATCACAATCATATAGCTCTCCAGCTTTTAGCGCATCTTTGAGGGTCATAATTCTCTTATATGGCGAAGGCCAAGAAAACTTATCAAGATAATGCGCTAAATCATTGCGAATGCCAATGATAATAAGTCGCTCTCGTTTTTGTGGCACTTGGTAAAAAATTGCCTTAAGCACTTTTGGCTCTACTAGAGTATATCCTAACTCAGAGAATACCTGTTTTATTGTTTCAAGTGTGCGCCCTTTATCATGCGAAACCAAACCTTTTACATTTTCAGCAATAAAAACTTTTGGTGAGCATTCTTTTAGCGTACGCCCAAACTCATAAAATAATGTGCCTCTAGTATCTTCTAGGCCTAACTTATTACCAGCATAAGAAAATGCCTGACAGGGGAATCCGCCAGATAAAACATCTATTTGTCCAAAATATTGAGAAAAATCTATGTCAGCTATATCACCTTCAACTACATTCCACTCAGGCCTGTTTTTTTTAAGGGTGGCGCAAGCATGACGATCAATTTCGTTGAGCATTTTAGTGTGTAAGCCAGCTTTTTCTAAACCAATAGCAAGCCCGCCAGCGCCAGCAAATAATTCAATGCAATTATATTTTTTAATGGGAGTGGTTTTTAATTCTTTGTCCCACTCACTATTAAACATTGCCTTTGCTTGATCAAATTGCATAATTTGTGCGCTGGAATATTCTTTTTCTCCAGTAGTAGGATTTAGGTTAGGAACAAGTTTTTTATTATTCTCCCATTTATGAATAGTGGATTTGCTAAGAGATAGAATATCAGCAACTTGCGCCAAAGAGTGAGTGTTATTTTTCATCTAACTCTACCTCAAATTTATCAAAGCCCTCATATTTTACTAGCTTGCTATACTCTACGCTTGTTCTTTATCTGATTCTGGTAGCAAAAAATAGTTTGATGGAGGTCTTTTTTATTCGACTAAAGCAGGATAGGCTGAAAATATTATGTGCCAGAATAAAAACTTACTCCTAACCCCAAAACAAATGGCAAAAGCTGATGCTTTGGCTGTGAAATCTGGTGTGCCAAATGGCGTAACAAGCATTGAGTTGATGGAAAATGCTGGTTTGGCGGTGGTAAAAACCATTCTCAAACACTATGCGCCTTGCAAGGTGCTTATTATTTGTGGTCCGGGCAATAATGGTGGTGATGGTTTTGTTGTTGCGCGGCTATTAAAGCAACATGGTTGGCTAGTTGATGTAGCGCTTTTTGGCGATAAAGCTCGCCTAAAGGGTGATGCAAAGATCAATGCTGATAAGTTTGATGGTGAGATAAAATCACTCAACTCGATGAATATTAAAAATGCCGATTTGATTGTTGATGCCCTGTTTGGTGCGGGGCTTGATCGGGATTTAACTGGTGAAGTGCTAGAAATTGTAGCAAATATCAATCAGTGCGGTGTGCCAGTGGTGGCGATTGATGTGCCAACTGGCATTGATGGCGAAACAGGGCAGGTAAAGGGAGCGGCAATTAAAGCTAATCACACGGTGAGTTTTTTTCGTGCCAAACCAGCTCATTATTTATTACCAGGGCGAGAATATTGCGGAGAACTTCATATAGCAGACATTGGAATCCCTGATAGAGTTTTACAAGAAATAGATGCAAATACTTGGTTAAACAGGCCAAATTTATGGACACTCCCACAAAAAAAGCTCAGCGCGCACAAATATGATGCAGGTCATTGTATAATTGTGTCAGGTGATGAGTTGCACACGGGGGCAGCACGTTTGGCGGCTAGAGCTGCATTAAGAATAGGCGCTGGCTTAGTTTCGCTTGTCGGCTCAAAAGCAGCACTGTTAATTCACGCCGCACATTTAAGCTCAATCATGCTAAAACCGTTATCAAATGCCAATGATTTATCGCTTTTATTAGCAGACAAAAGATTTAACTCACTAGTGATCGGCCCTGCTCTAGGAGTTGGGCAGAACACTCGTGATCTTGTGCTAGCAGCGCTCGCCTCAAGTGCAAATATAGTGATTGATGCAGATGGTTTAACTAGTTTTTCTAATAATCCGAAACAATTATTTGAGGCAATAAAAGCACGAAAATCTGGACAGGTGGTTCTCACGCCTCATGGCGGTGAATTTGCTAAAATTTTTAACATAAAAGCTAATTCAAAGGTAGATGTAGCTCTAAAATCAGCAAAAATAAGTGGCGCTGCCATTATTTTAAAAGGCGCCGACACGGTGATTGCCACCCCAGATGGTTTAGCAATCATAAATGATAATGCTCCACCATATTTAGCAACAGCTGGCTCTGGCGATGTTTTAGCTGGAATAATTGGCGGTTTATTGGCACAAGGCATGAGCGGGTTTAAAGCAGCGGCGGCAGGAGTTTATTTGCATGGTGCGGCGGGCGGTGCTTTTGGGGGGCAGGGTTTAATTGCCGATGATTTGCCAGACATATTGCCTCAAGTTATGAATGAGTTAGGATTTAGAGTTTACTGACTAATGATCATTGTTAAGTAAAAGCTAGAGGTAAGAGATGAGAGGTTTTTTCCATCGTTTGGCAGCTGCCTATGGTAGTGCAATAATACTGATGTTTTTTTCAGAATACTTCTTTGTAAATGAGGAGCCAGTGTTAGGGCTTTTGAATAATGTGAAAAACACACCCTTTCTAACAATTTCTTCCTTTGCGTCATTTGCTAGTTTTTATGTGCTATTTACCTATCCATTTTTATTACTTCTTTCATATTTTAAAGTGCGCACAATATCTTCTTTGTTGCTTGCTGGTGCAATTTTTGGTTGGTCTACAGAGGGTCTGTTTATACCAATTCTTTACGAATCAATACCTATCTCCTTTGTGTTTCCAAGTATTAGTTGGCACGCATTAATCGATGTTTTGCTTGGTTGGTATTTGGTGCGAATGGTAATGCGCAATTTTGGCATGTTTGGTAATGCAATAAGCTTTGTTGCTTTAGGGGTGGTTTGGGCAATGTGGGCTACTTGGTTTTGGGGTGGAACAGATGCAAATGATATGAGTAGAATATTACCAGATGATTTTATGTTATTGGCAGTAGTTAGTAGCTCTTTTTGGTTGTTAGGGCTGTTGTTAGCTGATTGGTTTACAGATATGAAATTCCAAGTAAGTAAATGGGAGGTTTGGATTATTGGGGTTATCTATATTTTGTTTTTCCTCTATACTGCTTTTCCCTATTTGCCCTATTCAGCTCTTATTATTCCAATAATAATGCTGACAATTTTTTCAATTTATCTAGGTAGAAATCATAAACAGGGTGTGAAAATATTAGAGCGGCTTGCCAAAAAGAAACCAGATTGGCGAGTTTATTTTTTGCTACCCTTAACCCCTATAGTTGCTACGATAATATATCCTTGGTTTTATGCAAATAATATTAGTGTGCCAACAGAGGATGTTGTAGCTGTGCTACTATTTGTTGGATTTGTTTGGTTTATCTTTGCTTTAATAGTGCCATTTATATCGTATATTAAGCGATAGTTTTATGGTTTTGCGGGAGTAAGAAATCTCTTACTAGTACTATTATCAAGTGAGAACATATGAGACTATTGCCCATTATGGTATAAATGATTAGGTGTGGATATATTCGATGGTGCTGGCTTAACTGCTGATGATTTGCCTGACTTACTGTGTAACAAGCCCTGCCTGAAATTCAGTAATTTGCCAACTATCATATTTAATATTTTATTATCCATTGAAGTCATCTTATTTAAGCCTATTTAACAAATTACCTCCCTGTTAAGAATTTTTCGATTGCATTAGGTTAAACAGATGTGATTCGATTTTTAAAAATAAGGCAAAACCTATGAGAGACCCGATTGATACTTATATGAATACGCTTGTGCCAATGGTTGTTGAGCAAACTAACCGTGGTGAGCGTTCTTACGATATTTATTCACGCTTGCTAAAAGAGCGCATTATTTTTGTTACTGGTCAGGTTGAAGACAATATGGCCTCAGTGATTGTTGCGCAATTGCTGTTTTTGGAATCAGAAAATCCGAAAAAAGAAATTGCAATGTATATCAATTCACCTGGCGGTGTGGTGACCTCTGGCCTATCAATCTATGATACTATGCAATTTATTCGCCCACAGGTGGCAACATTATGTATGGGGCAGGCGGCATCTATGGGGTCGCTCCTACTTGCGGCAGGAGAAAAGGGCATGCGTGGCATTTTGCCAAATTCACGCGTAATGCTTCATCAGCCATCTGGTGGCTATCAGGGGCAGGCAAGCGATATTATGATCCACGCAAAAGAAACAGAAAATATCAAAAAGCGTCTCAACGATATTTATGTGAAGCACACGGGTCAAAGCCTCAAAGAAGTTGAAAAAGCACTTGATCGTGATAATTTTCTTTCACCTGAGGATGCAAAGAAATTTGGCATTGTTGATACAATTCATGAAAAACGTGCTGTGCCGGAAGAAAAATAAGGCTAATTAACGAAGAATATAAATGGTGAGTTTGAGCAATTGATTGCAGATGAGTAAATGTTTATGCTCAAAACTTACCCTTTATTTAGGTATGCACATTAGCGTAGTAAAAAATATGAATAGGCGTTACGCCTTTGTTGGAGTTTAAAACATATGTCTAAAGATAAATCAGATAGCGATGGCTCAAAAAACACTCTTTATTGTTCGTTTTGCGGTAAGTCGCAACATGAAGTTAGAAAACTGATTGCTGGCCCAACTGTATTCATTTGTGATGAGTGTGTTGAGCTGTGTATGGACATAATTAAAGAAGAAAATAAAACTTCAACAATTAAATCCTCTGATGGAGTGCCATCTCCTGCAGAAATTTGCAAAACCCTAGATGATTATGTTATTGGTCAAGCTAAGGCAAAAAGAGTTCTCTCTGTTGCTGTTCATAACCACTATAAGCGTTTGCATCATTCTACAAAAAATCAAGATATTGAACTTTCAAAGTCTAATATTTTGCTGATTGGACCGACAGGCTGTGGTAAAACTCTTTTAGCACAAACTCTTGCGCGCATCATTGATGTGCCCTTTACTATGGCTGATGCTACCACACTTACAGAAGCCGGTTATGTTGGTGAAGATGTTGAGAATATAATTCTAAAATTATTGCAATCTTCTGATTATGACGTTGAAAAAGCTCAGCGCGGCATTGTTTATATTGATGAGATTGATAAAATTTCACGCAAATCCGACAATCCATCAATCACTCGTGATGTTTCGGGTGAGGGTGTGCAACAAGCGCTTTTGAAAATTATGGAAGGCACGGTTGCTTCTGTTCCTCCGCAGGGTGGGCGTAAACATCCACAGCAAGAATTTTTGCAAGTTGATACCACAAATATATTATTCATAGTTGGTGGTGCATTTGCGGGTTTGGAGAAAATTATTTCAGCGCGTGGTGATGCTTCTTCTATTGGCTTTGCAGCTGAAGTTAAAGACGCCGAAGATCGTAAAGTTGGTGAATTATTCTCTGAAGTTGAGCCAGAAGATATGGTGAAGTTCGGCCTTATTCCTGAATTTATTGGCCGTCTTCCAGTTATTGCTACACTTGGCGATTTGGACGAAGATGCGTTGGTCGAAATTCTAACCAAACCAAAAAATGCTCTTATTCGTCAATATCAACGTCTATTTAATATGGAAGAAGTTGAGTTGACTTTCCACGAAGATGCGTTGATGGCTATTGCTAAGCTTGCAATTGAACGCAAGACTGGTGCGCGTGGTTTGCGCTCTATCATGGAAGCTATTTTGCTTGATACTATGTATGACCTTCCTTCTCTTGAGGGTGTAAAAGAAGTGGTTATCAGCTCTGAAGTAGTAAATGGCGATAACGTGCGTCCTCTCTATATTTATGAAGAGCGCTCTGAAGATAATGACGCTGAAGGTGAAGCTCAGGGTGAAGAAGAGCAGGTGAAAGTTGAAGGCCCTGCGGCTTAAGCCATATTTGCTCAAGTAACATAGCTATTTTAATGTAAATCAAGCAATAAAAACTGATATATTTAGTTTTTATTGCTTAAAACTCTTGTAGCGCCAGACAACAAACCTATCTATGATTAGAGAATCATAAGAAGAATCGATCTGGGTAATTTTCTCAGCGCGGTTGTTCGTGACTAATTTGCACTCTTGTTGCATTGGAAAGGTTATTAAATGTCCGAAAATAAAAACCCACAACAGAAAGAAAACCGAGATGATATTTATCCGGTTCTTCCATTACGTGATATTGTTGTATTTCCAGGCATGATTGTCCCACTTTTTGTCGGGCGTGAGAAATCAGTAAGAGCGCTAGAAGAGGTGATGCGTGATGATAAAAATATTCTTGTTGTAACACAAAAAAATGCAACCGATGATGACCCAAAACCAAAAGATATAAACACAATAGGGGCAATTGCTTCTGTTTTACAACTCTTAAAATTACCAGATGGCACGGTGAAAGTATTGGTCGAAGGCTTAAATCGAGCTTCAATTAAAGAATATTCGCAAACTGATGATTATTTTGAAGCTCGAGCAGTTTCACATAGTGAACCAGATTATGATACTGTTGAGGTTGAGGCTTTATCACGCTCGGCTTTGTTTGAGTTTGAGAATTACGTGAAATTGAACAAAAAAATATCTGTAGAAGTTGTAGCCGCGGTTACTCAAATAGAGGATTTTTCAAAATTAGCTGATACTATTGCTTCTCATCTGGCTATAAAAATTTCAGAAAAGCAGGATTTACTTTCTACAATATCTGTTGCTAAGAGATTTGAAAAAATTCTTGATATTATTGGATCAGAAATCGGTGTGCTTCAGGTTGAAAAACGCATCCGTGGACGCGTAAAGCGCCAGATGGAAAAAACCCAACGTGATTATTATCTCAATGAGCAGATGAAGGCTATTCAGCGTGAGCTTGGTGATAGTGATGAGGGCAGTAATGAGCTAAAAGAGCTTGAAGAGCGTATTGCAAAAACTAAACTTTCAACCGAGGCTCGTGATAAGGTTGCAGCTGAGTTAAAAAAGCTCAAGCAAATGTCCCCGATGTCGGCAGAAGCAACTGTTATTCGTAATTATCTTGATTGGTTGCTTAATATTCCTTGGGAAGAAAAAACCAAAATAAACAAAGACCTTGTGATAGCTGAGAATGTGCTTGACGAAGATCATTATGGCCTGAAAAAGGTAAAAGAACGCATTATTGAATATCTTGCGGTGCAAGCAAGAACTGGCAAACTAAAAGGGCCTATTCTTTGCCTAGTTGGCCCTCCAGGGGTTGGTAAGACTTCGCTTGGCAAGTCTATTGCTCGTGCTACAGGTCGTGAATTTGTGCGCATGTCACTTGGTGGAGTGCGCGATGAAGCTGAAATTCGCGGTCATAGACGCACCTATATAGGCTCAATGCCTGGCAAGGTTATTCAATCAATGAAAAAGGCTGGAAAAAGCAATCCTTTATTTCTGCTAGATGAAATTGATAAAATGGGCATGGATTTTCGAGGCGATCCATCTTCTGCATTGCTTGAGGTTCTTGACCCTGAACAAAATGCAACATTCGCGGATCATTATCTTGAGGTTGATTATGACCTTTCAGATGTGATGTTTGTTACCACTTCAAACACGCTTAATATTCCAGGTCCTTTAATGGATAGAATGGAAATTATTCGTATTTCTGGCTATACAGAAGAAGAGAAGTTTGAAATTGCATTGCGCCATCTTATTCCTCAGTCTTTAAAAGAGCATGGGCTTAAGAAAAGTGAATTTGTGTTACCAGATAAAGCATTAACTACGCTTATTCAGCGCTATACTCGCGAGGCAGGGGTGCGTAACCTTAAGCGTGAAATTTCTAAACTCATGAGAAAAGCAGTAAAAACTTTAATGGTAACTAAAAAAAGAAAAATTACCATCACAGCTAAATTGCTTGAAGAATATCTAGGTCCTGCACCATTTAAACATGGCGAAATTGAAAAAGATGCACAAATTGGTTTGGTAACTGGGTTGGCTTGGACTTCTGTTGGTGGCGTGTTGCTGACTATTGAGGGGGTAATAACTCCAGGTAAAGGCAAAATGACGGTAACTGGCAATCTTAAAGACGTGATGAGAGAGAGTATTTCAGCAGCAAATGCCTATGTTCATTCTCGTTGTATTGACTTTGGTATCAAGCCGACAATGTTTGAAACTCGCAATATTCACGTGCATGTGCCAGAGGGCGCAACACCAAAAGATGGTCCATCGGCTGGTATTGCCATGGCAACGGCTATTATTTCTGTTATGACTGGCACTCCTGTGCGTCATGATGTTGCAATGACTGGTGAAATCACCTTAAGAGGGCGAGTATTGCCAATTGGTGGCTTGAAAGAGAAATTGCTTGCTGCTTTACGTGGTGGTATCAAAAAGGTTCTTATCCCTCAAGATAATGTCAAGGACTTGGTCGATATTCCTGATAGTGTTAAAGATGGTTTGGAGATTGTTCCTGTTTCACGCATGGGTGAGGTGCTTAAACACGCGCTTGTTCGTGACCTTGAGCCGATTGAATGGGATTTTGAAAAACAAGCCGCGCTTGAGTTACAAAAATGTGAAGATAAAAAGCCATCAAGTCTAGCTCATTGATGATTCTATTTTTGTCATGCTGAACCTCATTGTCGTGCGAGCCTTATTGCTATGCTGAGCGAAGCGAAGTATCTTTTTGCTAAAAAACTCTTCACTTACGTTCAGAGTGACATTTCTATCCTCTTATATTTGGATATCCAATGAACAAGGCGCTAATTGTAATTCTTTTATCTGTAACGATAGATGCAATTGGTATTGGTCTTATATTTCCTATTCTACCAAGCCTGTTACAAGAGCTAACAGGCTCTAGCGATATATCTATTCTTTATGGCCTGATATTAGCTGGTTATGCGTTAATGCTGTTTATATTTGCGCCTTTATTAGGAGTATTATCTGACAGATTTGGCCGCCGTCCAATTTTAATGATTGCGATGGGTGGGGCGGCGATTGATTATTTAATCATGACCTTTGCCCCAACTATTGAAATTCTAGTGATAGGACGCTTAATTGCTGGCATGACAGCGGCAAGCATGGCAGTCGCATCGGCCTATATAACCGATATTTCAAATCAAGATGAAAGGGCGCAGCGCTTTGGCCTGCTTTATGCGTGCTTTGGAGTTGGCTTTATCGTAGGCCCAGCTTTGGGTGGGGTGTTAGGCGATATTTGGCTTAGAGCGCCATTTTTAGCTGCCGCTATTCTCAATGGATTGAATCTGCTTTTAGCAATTTTCCTTTTACCAGAATCACGCAAAGGCAAAAAACAGACAATGAATATAAAAAAGCTAAATCCATTCGCTCCAATAATGTGGGCAATGAACCTAGCTTCGATAAGGCAATTATTAATAATTTCTGTTGGTTTTGCATTTGTTGGAACAATTTACTCCACGATTTGGGTGTTATTCACCCAAGATAAATTTGCTTGGTCAGTGGGCATGGTTGGGCTTTCACTAACCGCTTATGGGTTATTTCAAGCAGCCTCATCTGCATTATTGGCAGGGCCGATAAATTCATGGCTTGGAGAAAAAAAGACAGTATTGTTTGGGCTAGTAATTGAAATGCTTGCCTTAGTATTTATTGCCTTTATTGGACAATGGTGGATGTTGTTTATTTTAATACCATTATTTGCAATCGGTGATGTTGGCGGACCAGCACTGCAATCTTTATTGACCTCTAAAGTGGGGGAAGATGAGCAAGGGCAACTCCAAGGGGTTGTTATGTCATTGGCGAGTTTGGCGGCGGTAGCTGGGCCAGTATTTTTCACTGCCATCTATTCAATAATTCGCCTTGAATGGCCGGGTGGTATTTGGTTGGTGGCTCTGGCGCTATATATTATTATGCTTCCTTTTATTATTTTTGGAAGCTCAGCATGGCACCGAGAGAGAAAATAGTCTTAAAAACTAACATAATCCCTGCTTTTGCCCAAGAAAACTCAGAAAAACGTTAGTTTTCCTTGCCTTTTCAATAGAATCGCAAAATTGTAACAAAGCTAGTTTCGCTTAAGATTTAAGCAAACAATAAAAATGTAAGGATTTAATATGAACAAGAATGAATTAAGTAGTGCTGTTGCTGAAAAAGCTGGCCTTTCTAAAGCAGATGCAACCGCTGCTGTAGAAGCTGTTTTAGAAACAATCACCCAAACTCTTAAAGATGGTGGTGATATTCGCCTAATTGGATTTGGCACTTTCTCAGTTTCTCATCGCAAAGCTAGCAAAGGGCGCAATCCTTCAACAGGTGCAACAATTGATATTGCGGCATCAAATCAAGCTAAATTTAAAGCAGGCAAAGGCCTTAAAGAAGCTTTGAACTAAATTTTATTAGAAAACTTTTAAAAAAGGCTTTGAAATTCATTTTTCAAAGCCTTTTTTTGCTTTTAGCAAAAGATTTTGTTGACGTGAGCCTCACAACACAATATCTCAAACAAGTTGAATGATTTTATATCATTCCCCTTTTTTAAAAGGGCGATTAGCTCAGTTGGTAGAGCGCCTCGTTTACACCGAGGATGTCGGGAGTTCGAGTCTCTCATCGCCCACCATTACACCATTTTTTGTGCAAATGCCATTTAACCCCTTGAAGGCAAAGTGGTTTTTAGTGTTCGATAACCCTCTTTTTGATAGCATTAAATGGGCGCGGAAAATACGAAATTTGGAGTGGTTTGTTTCAAGATAAGTTTGTTTGAAAGCCTGAAATTTCAAAAGGTTGCAGGAATCATTAGCAGGTGTTCGATAAACTCTTTTTAACACGCCCTAAATTGCCCGATTTTATGGCTCAAACCCACCAAAAGGAAAGCCCGCCATCCTTCCTCCACCGTAGTCGCTCACCCGAATGTGGGCAAGGCGAGCGACAACGGCTCCGAAAGGATGGCTACTCAGACCATTTCT
>JALSJY010000158.1 GCA_026989045.1 Hyphomicrobiales bacterium
AGCTGGCACAAAGCTTAAAAAACTCTCAGGCGGCGAGCGAGCGAGGGTTGTTTTAGCAAAAGCCCTCTCGCTTCCATCAAATTTTTTAGTGCTTGATGAACCAACTAATGATCTGGATTTAGAAACACTTGATCTATTGCAAGAAATGGTAGCAAATTATGACGGCACAGTGATTGTTGTTAGCCATGATCGTGATTTCCTTGATCGGGTTGCAACCTCTATTATTTCTTTTGAGGGCAATGGAAAACTGCTTGAATATGCTGGCGGGTATAGCGATATGCAAAGCCAGAAAAAGCTAGCCAATAAAAAAATCCCATCACAAGAAAAACCAAGAGACAAAAAGACTAATTCAAGCGTTTCGCATAAGAAAAAAAGCAAACAAAAGCTTTCATTCAATCAGCAGCACTTATTAAAAACCTTACCACAAAAAATTGAAGATCTATCCTCCTCAATTGATAAAATTCAAACTCAGCTTGATGACCCCCATCTTTATACAAAAGATGCTAAAAAATTTAGTGAACTTAGTAATCAGTTGCAGAACCTACAAAAAGAGCTGGGCGAGAGCGAAAATAGCTGGCTTGAATTAGAGTTATTACAAGAGAAGTTAAGCAATTAACTCAAGCGCTTATAAGTCAGCAAATAATAACAATAATCCCAATATATAAAAAATAGTATTTTTACTTATGGGTTAGTGCTTGATTAACGTAATCATGAGAATGTTTAGAAATTATATATTTAATCTGCTGAAAATCAGGACGCTCAGCTATTTTGTAATTTATAACTAGGAACTGAGCTTATGAAACTAAAATTTAAAATCACCACTATAGGTCTGCTTTTCTCGGCCATTTTGGCTGTAGTAACAGCAATTGTTATATTGTCTTCATTAAACACCATAAAGGGTGTTAACCAGATTGAGGGCTACTGGAACGATTTTAAAACCATTCCTGCAAAAAAGACACTTCATCTACAAGAATTAAATGTGGCACTTGGTTATGGCGGCATGATCCACCAATTTAAAAATTATATTTTACGCCAAGATGAGGAGCGTGTTGCTAAAGTTGAAACCAAAGCTCAAGCAGCGATTGAGGCAATAAATGCCTATAGAGCAGTTGGAACAAATGAATCTGAAGCTCAAGCACTAAATACTCTTGAAGACATGGTGTATGATTATCTTAACGGGCTTAAGAAAGCGCAGGAGTTTGCTAAAAATGGTAGTCTGCCAATGTTTATTGATGGCAAGGTAAAAATAAATGATGGCCCTGCAGTTGAAGCTATTGCGACTTTAAATGCTGAATTAGCTGATAGTATAAAAATTACTACAACAAATATTCATCATGCAGTTGAAACAAAAGTGAGCTTTGCTGAATTGTCGGCACTTATTACAGGCGGTTTATTGATAGCATTGCTAGCATTTAATTTCTGGTTCACAAATTTTCGCCTTGGCCGCCCATTAAACGCTATGGTTAGCGCAATGGGCAAGCTAGCCAATGGGGAACTTGATACAGATGTTCCATCAAAATCTCGCAAAGATGAGCTAGGCGATATGGCTCGTGCTGTTGAAGTGTTTAAGGATAATGCTAATCAAGTTAACTCAATGACAGAGCAAGAAAAAGCTGCTTCTGCTCAGCGTCTTGCTGAACGTGCTGAGATGATGCAAGAATTGCAGCATGCCTTTGGTGAAGTTGTTGATGCCGCAGTTGCTGGTGATTTTACTAGGCGTGTTGAAGCGGCCTTCCCTGATGAGGAGTTAAACCATCTTGCCGCTTCGGTTAATAATCTTGTTGAAACTGTTGATCGTGGTGTTAGTGAAACGGGTGAGGTTTTGGCAGCTTTGGCAAATACCGATTTAACTATGCGAGTTGAGGGTGATTATGAGGGTGCATTTGATAAGCTTAAAAATGATACCAACCAAGTTGCCGATAAATTAGCCGACATTGTTTCTCAACTTCGCACTACTTCTGGCGGGCTTAAAACTGCTACTGGTGAGATTTTGGAGGGTGCGAATGATCTTAGTGATCGCACAACCAAACAAGCCGCTACGATTGAAGAAACTAGTGCGGCTATGGAGCAGTTGTCTTCCACCGTTATTGCCAATGCTGAAAAGGCAGAAGAGGCCAGCAATAAATCTGCTATCACCTCTAAAACGGCGCAAGATGGCGAGCAGATTATGCATAATGCAAAAGATGCAATGCAAAGAATTACTACTTCATCTGAGAAAATCTCAAATATCATCGGCATGATTGATGATATTGCTTTCCAAA
>JALSJY010000159.1 GCA_026989045.1 Hyphomicrobiales bacterium
ATCTTTTGCAAGCCCATCTTCATCAATCGCCCCATCACCAATTTGCGCCAATAGATGCGCTGGCCAAATAATAGATAGACCATCAAGTCGCTGTTGTGCTTTTTGCCGCACTAATAAACGCACATCATTTAAAGATTTAGCAAAATCAATTGGCTCATCTAAATCATCTGAAATAACACGAATAGGTGTTCCTATTACCCAAGCATCATCTTTTAAGTCAATTATATAGATTGAAGAATAAGCAAATCCCGAACCATCTTGAATGCCAAACTCCTCAAAGGCAAAATAACGCTTGTCGGTTGAATAACCAATGACATCAAGCAAAGCCCTATCACCTGCAACAGAAGGTGTTAACAATAAAAACCCAAACAAAAACACCGCCAATTTTGACTTTAATAAATATAAAAACATCTCTTTCATTTTATATTCCCTTTGCTTTTGCCTATCCCGTTGAGCCAAAACCACCCGTCCCACGTTTTGTTTCATCAAGTTTTTCACATAACTCAAACTCAACCAAGCTAATAGGCGCAATAACCATTTGTGCAATTCTATCACCGCGCTTAATAAGAAAATCCTTTTTGCCATGATTGATAAGCATAATTTTCACCTCACCACGATAATCTGCATCAATTGTTCCAGGTGAATTTAGTATAGTGACACCAAATTTTGCAGCCAAACCAGAGCGCGGCCTAATTTGCGCTTCATATCCAGCCATTAACGCAATGCAAAAGCCACTTGGTATAAATTCATACTCGCCTGATTTGATTGTTATAATTTCATTCTTTTGCAAAGCGGCGCAAATATCAAGCCCAGCCGCACCCTGACTTTGTTGTCTTGGAGTTTGCAAACCTTTGCCATGCTCTAGCCAAATAAAATCAATTTTAATTGGCTCTTTTATAATTGGTTTTTGTGTCATTTCATCAAACCCCAAAAAGCTACCAGCACAGCAGTGCTAGCAATAAAAAACAACCACTTATTGTTATTTCCATTTGATTTTTGCTTCTCAATATCAGCCATTATTACATCGGCTCGCTCAATCATTGCAGGGAATTTTGCTATCGTGCCATTCAAAATATCAAAATTTTCTTTCGCACGTTCAATCATACCCTGTGGGCCATTTTCTTTTATCAACCAATCACGAACTATTGGCTCTGATATAAGCCAAAAATTAAGGTCATCATCAAGTGAGCGCGCAACCCCCTCAACCAATACCATGGTTTTTTGTAACAGCACCAATTCAGGGCGAGTGGCCATATCAAAAATCTCAGTGATTGCTAATAACTGCCCAAGCATTTTCGCCATAGAAATATCACGCGACATCTGCCCTTGTAACGGCTCACCAATTGAGCGTAAAGCCAAGGCAAACTCATCAACAGATTGGGTTTTAGGAACATAACCTATATCAAAATGTAATTTGGCAATTTTATAATAATCACGCTTGATGAAGCCATAAATTAAATTTGCTAAAAACCGGCGCTCTTGTTTTTTAATCCTACCCATAATGCCAAAATCAACCGCAATAATTCCGTGCGTTTTTGGATCAGCAAAAAGATTACCAGGGTGCATATCGGCATGAAAAAAACCATCACGAATTGCATGGCGCAAAAAGCTTTGCATTAAATGTGTTGCTAATTTTTTACGGTCAATTCCTGCTCTATCTATCGCCTCAATATTGCGAATTGGCACACCATCAACCCAAGAGGTTACCATTACATTTTGTGCAATATGTTGCCATTTAACTATTGGCGTAGCAAAACCCTCATCAGCATGCGTATTTTGCATAAATTCTGAAATTGAGGCAGCCTCAAAGCGCAAATCAAGCTCTAATTTTGCTGATCGATCAAGAATTTCAACCACTTTAATTGGGTTTAATCGCTTCATAACGGGGATAAATCTTTGTAGCAAACGAGCGCCAGCATAATAGCTTTTAATATCTTTAGCAAAACGTTGCTCAACTCCAGGGCGAAGAATTTTTATCGCAACTATTTCTTCATTACCATCAGCATTTTTTAATTTTGCCTTATGCACCTGCGCAATCGAAGCGGCAGCAATTGGGGCAGATAAATCAATAATATCTTTTGCCCTTTCACCCAATGCGTCTTTAATAATTTTAGGCACCAAGCTCTCATCAAACGGATCCATTGCATCTTGCAATGAACTTAAATCATTGGAAATTTGCATGCCAACAATATCAGGGCGAGTAGCTAATATTTGACCAAATTTCACATAAGTTGGTCCCAAGCGGTGCAATGCCTTATT
>JALSJY010000160.1 GCA_026989045.1 Hyphomicrobiales bacterium
CAAAATAGCCTTGCCAAATCTCATTCATTTCATCATAATCACGATAAAAATCCGTAAGATAAATCCTCGCCATAATAATATGTTCTAAACCCAAACCAACACCATTTAACACGATTTTAAGATTTTCAACCACTCGCTTGGTCTGCATTTCTATACCATCAGGAAGCGGAGCATCGGGCGCATTTGGATCAGTTGGCATCTGCCCTGTGACAAACACAAACCCATCCGCTTCAACAGCATGGCTAAACGGCGCAACAGGGCGAGGGCCATCTGTTATCATGTGAAATATTGGGTTAGTCATTTTTTGCCTTCCTATTATTTTTTATTTTACCCCCACCCTCAATCCCTCCCCTCAAGGGGGAGGGAGGCTTGAGCTGAGTTTTTCATCTAGTTTGAGATTTAATTTACAAATAATTTCATAATGATAAATCTCATAATTTTCTTCTTACTACCTTACAAAATAACCCTCCTACCTAGTCCCCCTCCCCCTTGAGGGGAGGGGTTAGAGGTGGGGGTTAAGACTTAATAATCCTTCTTCCAATCTTCATATAATTTCATAGAATGAGAATATAGCTCCTTCAAAGCAGGTTTTCTATCAAACTCACTTTTCAAATAAGGTTCAAATTTTTGCCAAAAACCTACAAATGAATATTGAAATAAATGTTTCGCTGTATCTTTATCAATTATTTTATAGTGAACAGCTGAAGCCATTCGCTCAAAATGGCTCAACACAAAATTAAATGCACTTAGCAATTCCTGATTGGAATCTAATTTCTTTGTTATTTCTTCAACTTCTAGTTTATTCTTATGATTCCAACTGCCAAATGCTCGACCTAGCTTTTTCCTCTCTTCAAAAAAAACAACTGAAGTAGCGGCAGAATGGTCAAAAGTTCTTAATATCTTCGCCGCAACTTTATCTTTTGCCACTTGCTTCCTGAACTCCCATGCCTGCCAAAATGATACAATAGCTGCAACAGCCGCTGCGATTGCAGAAACTACTGCCGCAGCACTCCCCCACTCTATAGAAGTCCAATTCTCCATCTCCCCACCCCCTACAACGGTATATTATCATGTTTCTTAAACGGAATATGCTGTTGCTTATTCTTTAGCGTTGAGAACGCTCTAATCAATCGCTTTCTAGTTGAATGCGGCATTATCACATCATCGATAAAGCCTCGCTCTGCCGCTATGAATGGATTTGCAAATCTTTGCTCATAATCCGCCGTGCGCTTGGCGATCTTTTCCTCATCGCCCAACTCAGATCGATAAAGAATCTCCGTTGCCCCCTTTGCTCCCATCACTGCAATTTCGGCAGAAGGCCATGCGTAATTCACGTCAGCTCGAATATGCTTGCTCGCCATCACGTCATAAGCGCCGCCATAGGCTTTTCGGGTTATTAGCGTAACTTTTGGCACTGTTGCTTGCGCATAGGCGAATAGTAGTTTTGCGCCATGTTTTATTATGCCTCCATATTCTTGCGCTGTGCCGGGTAAAAATCCGGGAACATCAACTAGCGTAAGAATCGGAATATTAAAACAATCACAAAACCTGATAAACCTAGCGGCTTTTTTAGAAGCATTAATATCTAAACAGCCAGCAAGCACCATTGGCTGATTGGCAACCACCCCGACAACCTCGCCATCAAGACGCATAAAGCCAACGAGAATATTACCTGCATGATCTTTTTGGATTTCTAAAAAATCACCCTCATCAGCAATTTTTATAATCACTTCATGCATGTCATAGGGCTGGTTGGCATTGTCTGGAATTATCGTATCGAGGCTTTTCTCTACTCTATCGCTTAAATCAGCGCTATTTCGCTTTGGTGCTTTTTCATTCACGCTTAGGGGCAAAAAATCAAACAATCGACGCACCTCTAGTAGCGTTTCAATATCATTTTCAAATGCAGCATCAGCAACAGATGATTTTTTGGTGTGCGTGTCTGCACCGCCTAGCTCTTCTGCGGTTACAATTTCGTTGGTTACAGTTTTTACCACATCAGGCCCAGTGACGAACATATAGGAGCTGTCTTTGACCATATAAATAAAGTCGGTCATGGCGGGAGAATAGACTGCACCGCCAGCGCATGGCCCCATGATAACCGAGATTTGCGGAATATTACCCGATGCTTGGGCGTTGCGCCAAAATACTTCGGCATAACCGCCAAGTGATGCCACGCCCTCTTGAATGCGAGCGCCACCGCTATCGTTTAACCCGATAACAGGTGCGCCGTTCTGCACCGCTAAAT
>JALSJY010000161.1 GCA_026989045.1 Hyphomicrobiales bacterium
GAAATTTGCATCAATATATATAATGAGAGAATTGAAAGCGAAAATGCCAATCGTTTGATTGCTGATTATGATATGGTGATTGATGGATGCGATAGTTTTGCAACGCGCCTTGTGGTGAGTAAGGCAGCTCAGGATGAAAAAAAATATTTAATCGCTGGCGGTGTATCAATGTTTGATGGGCATGTTAGCGTATTTGCACCGCATTTAAAAAATAGCAAAGGAAAAAACAACCCAAGTTTTCGTGATCTTTATCCAGACGTTCCCAATAATGTAAACCTACCAGCTTGTGAAGAAACAGGTGTGCTTGGTGCAATCACTGGGGTGATTGGAACCCTTATGGCGATGGAGGCAATAAAATTGATTGTTGATATTGGCGAGCCACTTATTGGGCGCTTAATGCTTTATGATGGAGCTAATGCTAAATTTTCTGAACTAACTTATAGCTAAAATTTTTGTTGGCATGATATCACTTCTAGATTAGTCTTTTATTAGGTTTAATAGCTAGGACTAGAGTATATTTATGGAACAAGCCCCCTTTAACTTATCAACAGATGATGAAGTAAAAAAAGGCATAAAATCTGTTGCCAAGCCACTTGTGGCAAGTTCTTCTACTACACCAATGATGGCGCAGTTTATTGAGATTAAAGCCAATAATCCAGGTTATTTATTATTTTATCGCATGGGTGATTTTTATGAATTGTTTTTTGATGATGCAATTATTGCCTCACAAGCGCTTGGAATTACATTAACAAAGCGCGGTAAACATAATGAAATAGATATTCCGATGTGCGGTGTACCAGTTCGCGCCCATGATGTTTATTTGAAAAAACTAATTAGCCTTGGCCATAAGGTAGCTATTTGTGAACAATTAGAAGATCCAGCAGAGGCAAAAAAACGTGGTGCTAAATCTGTTGTAAAGCGTGATGTTGTCCGCCTTGTTAGCTCTGGTACAATTACTGAAGATGATTTGCTGCCTGCTTTTTCTAATAATTTTCTTTGTGCTATCGCAATGATTAGCCATGGGGGCAAGCGCAATGAGGAACAAAATTTTGCTCTTGCTTGGGCTGATATTTCTACTGGTGAAACATGGGTTAGTGAAATTGAGGGGCAAAATATTGGCGATGAATTAGCCAAAATAAATCCAGCAGAAATATTGATAAGCAACTCTTTGCTTAAAAAGCTCGTTAAGAGGGCGATATTTTCTGCTGAAATTTTGGGTAATATTACAGAGCTTGAGCCTGAGAATTTTGATAGTGAAAAAGCGCTTGCTGGCCTAAAAATATTATTTAATGAGTTTGATGCAAAATCTTTAAGTCGTGCTGCTCGCTCGGCTTTGGGGGCGCTGGTTTCTTATGTTAGCTTTTCACAAAAAACAGATCATATTGCGTTAAGAGAGCCAAATATTGAAACAGGTGAAAGCCTGATGGCAATTGATAGCGCAACGCGCTCATCTTTAGAATTGTTGCAAACAAATAAAGGAGAGGCAAAAGGCTCGCTTAAAAATGTGATTGATAAATGCTCAACTGCAGCTGGATCACGTCTGTTAGCACGAAGGTTGGCCTCTCCATTACGCGATAAGAGCAAGATATTAAAACGACTTGATATGGTTGAGTTGTTTTTTAACGACATGATATTTGCAGAAAATTTGCGACAAGATTTGCGGCAATTACCAGATATTTCACGCTCATTAACTCGCTTAAAACTTGATCGTGGTGGACCAAGAGATTTGTTAAGTCTTGGTAGGGCAGTTTTAGGGGCATTTAAACTTGGGCAGAAAATATTAGAAAAAGATGATTTAGGCAAAACTGAGTTGGATAAAAATAAATTACCTGATGGCATTAAAGAAATCGCTTTTGCTCTTGTTGATTTGCCACAGGTTTTGGCTGTTAAATTATTGCAAGCAATAGAAGAAGATCCACCACATTTAACAAAAGACGGTGGCTTTATTAAACAAGGTTATGATCAAGAATTAGATGAGCTA
Organism: Hyphomicrobiales bacterium; assembly: GCA_026989045.1. Lineage (GTDB taxonomy): Bacteria > Pseudomonadota > Alphaproteobacteria > Rhizobiales > Devosiaceae > S141-66. Next base: position 1,982 of record JALSJY010000161.1, read on the forward strand.
AGAAACCTTGCGCAAAAAAGCCGCTCAGTTGTAGCTCAGTTACAGCAAAGTTTAAGTGAAGAAACTAAAATAAAATCTTTAAAAATTAAATATAATCGGGTGCTTGGATATTTTGTTGAAACTCCTGCGTCGCATGGGGATAAATTATTACAAGAGCCATTTAAACAGACCTTTATCCACCGACAGAGCATGGCAAATGCGATGCGATTTACTACGGCAGAGCTTGGTGAATTAGAGGGTAAAATTGCTAGAGCGCAAGCCGCTA
>JALSJY010000162.1 GCA_026989045.1 Hyphomicrobiales bacterium
CTTCATAGCCAGTGCGTGATCGGCGCATGCGACCCTTTTCTTGGCGTTCAAAATCTTCGCGCTCGCGCTGACGCTCTTCCTCTTCTAAGCGTTTTTGTGCTCGCTGTTTTAGTTTTTCAAAGGCAGAAATCCTATCAATTTCCTCATCGTAAAGTGAGGCCATTGGGGAGGCTGCCATAATTTCTTTTCGCTCTTTTGTGGTTATTGACCCCATGCGAGAAGAGGGAGGGCGCATCATAGTGCGGCCAACTATTGAAGGCACGCCCTTTTTCTCTAGTGTGGAAACAAGAGCCTCGCCAACTCCAAGCTGTTTAATTACATCTTCTGTATCAAAATTAGGGTTTGGCCTAAAAGTTTCAGCTGCCACACGCACAGCCTTTGCCTCTCTTGGCGTGTAAGCCCTTAAAGCATGCTGTACTCTATTGCCCAATTGCGCTAAAACTGGGTCTGGAATATCAACTGGATTTTGCGTAACGAAATAAATCCCCACCCCTTTGGAGCGCACAAGTTTTACAACCTGCTCAACTTTTTGTAATAAGATTTTTGGTGCATCATCAAATAATAAGTGCGCCTCATCAAAAAAGAAAACCAATTTTGGTTTATCAGGGTTTCCAACTTCTGGTAATTCTTCAAATAATTCAGACAAAAGCCACAAAAGAAAGGTCGAATATAGCCTTGGCGAATGCATTAGTTGGTCAGCCGCTAAAACAGAAATAATCCCGCGCCCATCTTCATCAACTCTCATCAAGTCAGCAATATCAAGCGCTTGCTCACCAAAGAATTTTTTGCCACCTTGCTGTTCAAGCACTAATAATCCGCGTTGGATTGCGCCAATTGAAGCAGTTGAAACATGGCCATAGGTTTGTGATATTTCTTTTTTTCGATTAGCTATTTCAATTAAAAGGGAGCGTAAATCTTTAAGATCAAGCAATAATAATCCCTCATCATCAGCTAGCTTAAAGGCAATATTTAATACACCTTCTTGCGTGTCATTTAGATCTAGCAAGCGAGAGAATAATAGCGGCCCCATATCAGAAACAGTTGTGCGAATCGAATGCCCCTGTTTGCCAAATAAGTCCCAAAAAACTGTTGGAAAAGCATTATATTCATAATCGTCAAAGCCTATATTCTCTGCCCGTTCCGCTAAAAAATCTTTTTGTGTGCCAGCAACAGCAATGCCCGATAAATCACCCTTTACATCGGCGCAAAACACAGGAACACCAGCGCGTGAAAAGCCTTCGGCCATAATCTGTAGCGTAACAGTTTTGCCCGTTCCCGTAGCACCTGTAATTAAACCGTGGCGGTTAGCATATTTAAGCTTGAGATATTCTGGCTTCTCACTTGTTCCTAAATAAACAGCATCATCTTTAAACATCTTGATATATTTCCTCATGTTTTTATATTGTCTTTATAATGCTTAAATAACGTCACTAACAAGCCTTTGATTTTCTAGTTAACTGCAAAAGGGAGAAAAATAATGCTTTTAAGCACTACTGACACATTATCTGGTTTTGAAATAACGGATTATCTTGGCCTTGTTATGGGTGAAACAATAAAGGGTGCAAATTTTGTTCGTGATATTATGGCTTCTGTTACCGATGTGGTTGGGGGGAGATCAAATGCTTATGAAGAAGAAATAGCAGCGGCACGGCAAAATGCATTAGATGAATTAAGCGATAGAGCTAGACTTCTTGGTGCAGATGCAGTGATTGGCATTTCACTTGATTATGAAACAATTGGCTCTCGCTCAGCAATGATTATGGTAACGGCCTCAGGAACAGCAATAAAAATTCGTAAAATTTAACATTTACTACTTTGTCAAATATTACTGGCAAATCATGGCTGTTAGCGGCATAACTTTGAAGATGAAAAACTTAGCCCCATTACTGGCCTCGATGCCAAAATTAAATCGCCGCCAAACATTGCTTGGCCTGTGCAGTGCCTCGCTTGTTGCTCCAAATAGTGCAGTGGCGCAACTTGGCTCTTTGCTGAATGCAAAAGACTTAGGGTTGATAGATAATTCAAGCGCTGAGCAAAGTGTAATTTTGCAAGGTTTAATCAATAGTGCGGCAGATGTTGGTCTGCCATTATTTATTCCAAGTGGAATATATAATGTAAGCGGTATATCCCTGCCTTCAAATATTTCAATTTTTGGCATAAGCGGGGCAACAATATTAAAAGCTGCCGATTCGAAAACGGTTTTTAACTGTCAAAATGGCGCAAATATCAATATTAAAGATATTGATATTGATGGTGCTAAGGCGGGTTCAAAAAATCTTATCCATTTTACAAATTGCCAAAATATCACTCTAAATAATATTGGTTTGAAAAATTCATCAGGTAATGGTGCTTTTCTTGAAAAATGTCAGGGAGAAATTTCTAGCTGTGCAATTTCAAACATTAAACTTGCGGCAATTCATCTGCAGGATAGTTTGGGTATGATTGTCAGTGCCAATCATATTAAAAATTGTAATAATGGTGGTATTTTAGTTTGGAGATATAATAGAGGGCGTGACGGATCAGTTATCACCGATAATCAAATTGCCTCTATTGGCTCTGAATCAGGAAATGGGCAGAATGGTAATGGCGTAAATATTTTTAACGCTGATGAGGTAATTATTGCTAATAATTCTATTACAGATTGTGCCTTTTCTGCGGTGCGTGCCAATACTACAAACAACACAATTATTAAAGGAAACATCTGCACGCAATGCCAAGAAGTTGCAATTTTCTCTGAATTTGCTTTTTCTGGCTCTATCATTGCAGACAATATAATTGACCAAGCTGCAACTGGCATTTCAATTACAAATTTTGATGATGGCGGCAGGCTTGCTGTTTGTTCAGGAAATATTGTTCGTAATATTTGGAAGTCATCACCAACTAATCCAGATACTTATCCAGTGGCTATTTTTGTGGAGGCAGACACTGCAGTTAGTGGAAATGTTATCGAAAACGTCCCTGGGTTAGGAATTTATGCTGGTTGGGGAGTGTATTTACGCGATGTGTTAGTATCAAATAATGTCGTTCGCAATACTATGATTGGAATTGGGGTAAGCATGGTGGAGGGTGCTGGAATTGCACATATTTCTGATAATGTAATAACAGGCTCAAAAGTGGCTGCAATTTCTGGCATGAGTTGGCTTGAGCCTAAGGGGTCTGATTTGATTGAAAAGCCAGACCAATTCTCCAATGTTAAAATTATGTCTAACACAAAAAATTAGACTTAGTTAGATATACCCTCTCCCATGAGGGGAGAAGGTATTGATGGAGTTTAAGTGCAATTATTTTGCAGCTTCTAATAATTCGGTTACATATTCCCAATTTATTAGATTGTCGAAAAATGCTTCCATATATTTTGGGCGGGCGTTGCGATAATCAATATAATATGAATGCTCCCACACGTCAGCGCCAAGCAATGGTGTTGCGCCATGGATAAGTGGGTTTTCGCCATTTGGGGTTTTCATGATTTCTAGTTTGCCGTTTTTAAGCGCTAGCCATGCCCAGCCTGAACCAAACTGGGTTAAACCTGCGTTGATGAAGTCGGCGCGGAATTTTTCTAGTCCGCCTAGGTCTGAATTTACTTTTTCTAGTAGATTGCCTGGTAGATTTCCGCCGCCATTTGGTTTCATCCAGCGCCAAAAGTGATTGTGATTATAATGTTGTGCGGCGTTGTTAAACAGGCCTGCGTTTTTGCCATGGCTTAGGATTATTATATTTTCTAGAGTTTCTTTTTCTAGTCCTGATCCCTCAAGTAGTTTATTGCCATTGGTGACATAGGCTTGATGGTGTTTATCGTGATGATATTCTAATGTTTCTGCTGACATATATTCGCCAAGGGCATCGTAGGCATAGGGTAGTTCTGGTAAAGTGAAGGTCATGATTATTCCTTTGAGTTTTTGAATTTATAAATTCTGCATTGCTCTTATTATAACTATTCTAAACTATCTCGCAATCAGTGTTTTATTTATTTTGTTTATTTGTGCACCAGATAGCAAAAGCATATGTTAAAGCGGTTTCTTTTATTCTTTCAAAACGACCAGATGCGCCGCCATGTCCTGCTTCCATATTGGTTTTTAGGAATAGGGCTTCGTTTGAGGTTTTTAAACTACGGAGTTTTGCTACCCATTTCGCTGGCTCCCAATAGGTTACACGTGGATCTGTTAATCCGCCAAGGGCAAAGATTGCTGGATAATCTTGTGCGCTGATATTGTCATAGGGGGAATATGAGGCGATTAGCTTGTAATCACTTTCTGATTTTATTGGATTGCCCCATTCTGGCCACTCGGGCGGGGTGAGGGGGAGGGTGTCGTCTAACATAGTGTTTAACACATCAACAAATGGCACTTGGGCGATAATGCCTGCGAATATTTCTGGTCGCATATTTGCTACTGCTCCCATTAACATTCCGCCTGCTGAGCCGCCCATGGCAACTATGTTTTTCTTTGAGGTGAATTTTTGCTCAATAAGCATATCTGCGACACTTAGAAAATCGGTGAAACTGTTGATTTTCTTTTTGTGGCGGCCATTTTTATACCAAGCATAGCCTTTTTCCATTCCGCCTCGAATATGAGCTATGGCATAGACAAAGCCTCTATCTACAAGTGAGAGAGTTGAGATTGAGAAAGCGGCAGGCATAGACATGCCATAAGAGCCGTAGCCATAAAGCAGAGTTGGGGCTTTGCCATTTTGTTTGAAGTTTTTACTATATAAAAGTGTGACGGGGATTTTCTCGCCATCATTGGCTGTAGCGAAAATGCGCCTTGTTATATAGTCGTCTTTATTGTGGCCTGATGGGATTTCTTGTTCTTTTAATAAGGTTCGCTTACCTGTGTTTAGGTCTAAATCATAGGTTTGGTTTGGGGTTGTTGGGGAGGAATATGAAAAGCGGATTGTTGAAGTATCAAATTCATAACCGACCCCCATGCTTAGTGAATAGGCTTCTTCTTCGAAGCTGATTGCCTCTTCTTTGCCTGTTGCAAAATCATGGGCGATTATGCGTGGCAGACCTTCAATTCTTTCAAGGCGAATTAAATGGTTTTTTATAACTATTGTATCGAGAATAAGCACGCCATCTTTTGCTGGGATAAAATCTTGCCAGTTTTCTACTTCTGGTTTGTCGATTGTGGTTGTGACGATTTTGAAGTCTTGGGCATTATCGATATTTGTGCGAATGAATAATTGCCCATCTCTTTCATCAACGTCATATTCATGGCCTGTTTTTCTTTTTGCTATGAGTTTTGCTTTGCTTTGCTTTTTAGCATCGATTAGCCAGACTTCTGAGGTTAGGTGATCATGGGCATTGATGAGAATGTAATTGCCTGAGAGGGTTTTTCCCACACCAACAAAAAAGCCGCTGTCTTTTTCCTCATACACGACTTCATCGTCTGATTGTTTAGTCCCTAAAATATGCTTTAATACTCTAAAGGGGCGGTGGTTTTCATCTAGTTCGCTATAATAAAAGCTTTTTGAATCTGCTGACCATACTCCGCTTCCGTTGGCGTTTTTAATTTCGTCTTTTAGCTCTTTGCCAGTTTTTAAATCTCTTACATATATAGTGTAATATTCTGAGCCTTTTTTATCGCATGACCAAATTAGTAGTTCATGGTTTGGTGAGTGGGAAGCACCGCCAAAGCCGAAATATCCTTCCCCTGCTTCGATATTGCAATCTAGCAGAATTTCTTCTTTGCCACCATTTCTTGGGGTGCGGATTAGCTGGGCATATTGTTTGCCAGTTAGCATTTTTGAGAAGTAAGAATATTCATCATGAGGAAAAGGCACGCTTGAATTATCTTCTTTTATGCGGGCGCGAATTTCTTGATAAATTTCTTCACTAAGATTTTTATTTTCTTTGCCAAATTTTTCTTCAAAATAATTATTCTCTGCTTCAAGATAATTGCGGATTTCACTATCTAGCTTTTCTGGCTTTTGCATAACCTCTTGCCAATTATCTGCCCTTAGCCAGTGATAATCATCATTATGTTTAATGGCGTGGTTGGTGGCATAATGGGCTATTTTTTTTGCAATTGGTGGGTTTGTCATTTTTGTTCCAATGGGTAGTAAAAAAGGTGGTTAAAAAAGAATCATTGCTCTGACTTAAACTCAAGTGCCGCTCCATTCAAGCAATAGCGCAAACCTGTTGGTCTTGGGCCATCAGAAAATTTATGACCTAAGTGAGCATTGCAATTTTTACAGCGAACCTCATCTCTACTTGTAAATAATTTTTTATCTATATGGTATGAGATTAGCTTTTCATCAAGAGGAGCAAAAAAGCTTGGCCAGCCTGTTCCTGAATTGAATTTTGTTGAGGAGTGGAACAGGGGGGTTTTGCAACAGATACATAGATAATCTCCTTGACTATACTCATTGTTAAGTGGGCTGGAGAAAGCCTGTTCAGTGCCTTTCTTTCTGGTTATACGATACTGCTCAGTATTTAGTTGTTTGCGCCATTGAATATTTGTTTTATTTATCATTTTGTTCTGCTTTATTGATAATTATGGTAAAGTTTAGAAGAAATAAGGTAAAAAACATAGTGAAATTGAGTTATCCATAGCTGAGTTTAACTTGTTAGCTATACTTACTTGTTCTTGTGTTGCGATGAGTTAAGTTGAATGTAAGTGATTCGATTTTTATAGATTAAGAGGTAAGTTTGGCTCCTTCACTAGATTTTACAATTGCGCTTATACCAATAGCGCCATTTTTGGCGGCTTTTTTAGCACCTTGGGTGCATAAGTTTACTGGGCAGTATGCTGGTTGGATTTTGGCAATAATTCCAGCAAGTGTCTTTGTTTATTTGTTGAATTTTATTCAGCTAATTGCGAGCGGTAGTTTTGTCTCTACTGCACTTGAGTGGGTGCCATCTTATGGTTTGAATTTTTCATTTTTTCTTGACGGGCTTAGCTTGACATTTGCTTTGCTTATTTCAGGCATTGGCACAATCATTGTAATTTATAGTGGTAAATATCTTAAGGGTCACAAGCATCAGGGTAGATTTTTGGCCTTTATATTGATGTTTATGGGCTCGATGCTTGGGCTTGTTTTAGCAGATAATATGGTTGTTTTATTCATTTTTTGGGAATTGACTTCTATTACTTCATTTTTATTGATTGGTTTTGATCATGCTCGTCAGGCTTCACGCCGTGCGGCAATTCAGGCGCTGGTTGTTACTGGTGGTGGTGGGTTAGCGCTTTTGGTTGGTGTGATTTTATTGCAGCAGGTTTTGGGTGTTTGGGAATTAAGCGCTTTAAGGAATTATGGTCAGATTTTACAAGAGCAGGCGATTTTCCCTGTAATTTTAATATTGTTTATTTTGGCGGCTTTTACCAAGTCGGCGCAATTTCCTTTTCATTTTTGGCTTCCAAATGCAATGGAAGCTCCAACTCCTGTTTCGGCATTTTTGCACTCAGCAACAATGGTTAAGGCGGGTGTGTATTTATTGGCAAGAATGAACCCAGTTTTGGGCGCTAATGAAATATGGACAATTACCTTGGTGGCTTTTGGTTCAATTACGCTTTTATGGGGTGCAACTTGGGCTTTAAGGCAGAGTGATATGAAGCAAATGCTGGCGCAGACTACTGTAGCTTCGCTTGGTCTTTTGGTGATTTTAATTGGCATTGGAACGGATATTGCAATTGCGGCGATGGTTATTTATTTAATTGCGCATGCGCTTTATAAGGCGACTTTATTTTTGGTTGCAGGCATAATTGACCATGGCACTGGCACGAGAGAAATAACCGAGCTTGGTGGCATGATGAAGCTTATGCCGCTTACATTCATTGTGGCCGCTGTTGCGGCAATTTCTATGGCTGGATTCCCGCCTGCTGTTGGATTTTTTGCAAAAGAAGAAATGTATTTGGCGCTTGCGCAAATGGAGTGGCACACAATTGCTGTGTTGATTGTTTTGATTTTGGGCAATGCGATGATGCTCGTAGTTGGAGCGGCAATTGCTATAAAGCCATTTTTTGGCGGGCTGAAAGCTACTTCTATTAAGCCGCATGATGGATCGCTTGCTTTAATAATAGGGCCAGTTATTTTTGGCGTTGCGGCTTTGAGTGCTGGGGTTTTTGTTAAAGAATTTGGTGATATATTTATCTCCCCTACTGCTTCTGCTATTTATAATTTAGAAGTTGAGAACCATTTGAAATGGTATTTAGGAATGTTCTTAAAACCGATTATATTACTTTCGGTTTTGACTTGGGTGATTGGTGGGTTGTTGTTTTGGAAGTTTGATGAGGTTCGTAAAATTTTACGCAGAGTTGATGAAAGCTTTAAGTGGGATTTTGACATTGGTTTTGATTGGTTGATGTTTGGGCTTATTCGTTTTGCTGATAAAGTGACGCGCATTTGGCATCATGGTCGTTTAGAAATTTATATGATTGTGGTGTTCATATCGCTTGGTGTAGCAAGTATTTTGCCGCTAATTTTGACCAATAGCTTGCCACCTGTTCCTGATATGCCAGACTTAACTTTTTATGAATGGGGTGTATTTGTAATGGCTGTAGCGGGACTTGTTTCGGTGCTTTTAGCTAAAACTCGATTGGTTGCGATTGTTTCACTTGGTATTCAGGGTTTTGCGGTTGCACTTATTTTCTTGTTATTTGGCGCACCAGATTTGGCTTTTACGCAGTTTATGGTTGAAACTTTGACAGTTGTGATTTTGGCATTGGTTATGACGCGGCTTTATTTGGATAAGCGTGATAGACGTAGATTTGAAGACATTTTGCGTGATGGTGGCTTGGCTGTTATTTGTGGTGTTGGTTTAATGGTGTTGTTAATGGCCGTACTACAAACGCCGATTGATTTACGTCTTAGTGAGTTTTTTGCTGCAACTAGTGTGCCGATTGCGCATGGACATAATATTGTAAATGTGATTTTGGTTGATTATCGTGGTCTTGATACGTTTGGAGAAATTGCTGTTGTGATGGCGGCGGGTGTTTCTATTTTGGCGCTTATTCGAATTAGAGCAGGTGGGCCGCAAACTGGAATTGGAGCGCCTAAAAAATCTGCAAGAAAAAATATAACAAGAAAAACCACAACAAGAAAAAAACCTGCAGTGAAAAAACAGGTTAGTAAAGCTGTTGCGGCAAAAGTAGCGACAAAGGTAGCGGTAAGGGCGAAAGCTGTAGAAAAAAATGTGTCGCAGAAAAGTGCGAAAACCAAGGCTGCAAGTAAGGCCAAGGTTGTGAGTAAGACTAAGACTGTAAGCAAGGCCAAGGTTGCAAGTAAACCTAAAACTGCAAGTAAACCTAAGGTAGCTGGTAAGGTGAAAACTAAAGGTAAAACTAAGGCTAAAAAAGGGGTTGCTAAATGAACACAATAATTTTTAGAACTATTGCGCCATTTCTTGTAGCTATCATGGTGGTTTTTTCGGTGTTTGTTTTATTACGCGGTCATAATGAACCCGGTGGCGGGTTCATTGGTGGTTTAATTGCGGCCTCTGCAATTGCTATTTATGGCATTGCGGCAGGTGTTAGTGAGGTTCGTAAAGCCTTGAAAATTGATCCATTGGCTATTGCTGGTTTTGGTTTGTTTATTGCTGGTTTGGCGGGTTTGCTATCTCTTGGAGCAGAAGCGCCATTTTTAACTGGGCTTTGGACTTATTTTGAAATTGGTAATGCTAAAGTTGCGCTCTCGAGCGTGTTGATTTTTGATATTGGAGTTTATCTCGTAGTGCTTGGCACTATTTCGGCTATTGCTTTGGCTTTAGAGGAAAATGAGGAGGGTGAATAAATGGAATTTGCATTAGCTGCACTTGTTGGTTTGTTTTTTGCTACAGCGATTTATTTGTTACTTTCAAAGGCGGTCATTCGTATGCTTTTGGGTATTGCAATTTTAGGCAATGCGGTGAATTTGTTGATTTTTACGGCAGGTAGATTAACCCGTGAAATTCCGCCAATTGTGCCACAGGGGCAGAAACAGTTGATTGAGCCTTTTGCTAATCCATTGCCGCAAGCTTTGATTTTGACCGCGATTGTTATTGGATTTGCATTATTTACCTTTTTGCTGGTTTTAGGATATCGCGCTTATCAGGAGCTTGATGCTGATGATACTGATACGATGCGAATTGCAGAGCCTGAAAATGCGCCAAGGCCACCACTAAGTTATTGAACATCACTTATTTATTTGCTCTCACTTGGGCTATTAAAGATAGATATTAAAAGAAGTAAAAATGGAAACTGAAATAGTAAAAGAGACACTGGTTTTACCAAAGGCGATGATTGAAGTGGCAACAAGTGCTGCTGATTGGCTAGTTATTTTGCCTGTTGTTTTGGCGCTTTTGGCTTCGGCATTATTATTGATGTTGCGCTCAACTACTAGAGGGCAGGCGGTTTTTGCTATTCTTGTGGTGATGGCGATTATTGTGATTGAAGTGCAGTTATTGCTAAAGATTTTAGAATTAGGCCCACAGAGTATGACTATGGGAAAATGGCTGCCTCCGTTTGGCATTAGTTTTTCTGTTGATGTTATTGGCGCTTCTTTTGCGCTTGCTGGGGCTATTGTTACGCTGGTTGTATTGCTTTATGTGCAGGCAGATATTGCCAAGAGAGAAGTTAAGTATGGGTTTTACTCGCTGGTTTTATTGATGCTTGCTGGGGTTAGCGGTGCGTTTATGACTGGCGATTTGTTTAATCTTTATGTTTGGTTTGAGGTGATGTTGATTTCATCATTTGGACTTATCATCATGGGCGGGCGAAAACTTCAGCTTGATGGAGCGATAAAATACGGATTTTTAAACTTTCTTGCTACGTCATTTTTCTTAGCAGCTTTGGGTTTTATCTATGGTTTAATGGGAACGCTGAATATGGCAGACATTGCCATTGTTGCCGCTGATGCTCCTGCTGGTCCGCTGGCTGCAATTGGGGCTTTATTATTACTTGCTTTTGGAATGAAGGCGGCCGCTTTTCCAGTAAACGCTTGGTTGCCAGCCTCTTATCATACGCCGCACCCTGCTGTGTCGGCATTATTTGGTGGTTTGCTAACGAAAGTTGGGGTTTATGCTCTGCTTCGCACTTTGGTTGTGTTGATGCCAAGTGCAAGAGAATTTTTAGATCCCTTGATTACAATATTGGCGGTTGCAACGCTTATATTAGCACCATTGGGGGCGTTATCTCAAATAAATTTACGTCGTGCAATTGGGTTTTTTCTTATTGGAGGGGTTGGTGCGGTATTAGCTGGATTAGCTATGCCTAGTATGCGTGGTCTTGCTGGTGCTTCAATTTATGTTTTTCATTCCATGCTGACAATTGCGGCGCTATATTTAGTTGCTGGGTTGATTGAGCGTATGAGTGGGACTGACGATACACGCAAAATGGGTGGTATTTATAATGCCAGCTCAATGATGTCGATATTATTTTTAGTGTTAATATTTGCTATTGCAGGCTTGCCTCCATTCCTTGGTTTTTGGCCAAAGCTTTTGCTAATCGAAGCTGGGCTTGGGCAAGCAGATAGTGTTCTTGTTGTTGCATTGGTGCTTAATTCATTTTTAACAGTAATTGCTGGCACTCGACTTTGGAGCCATATTTTTTGGCGAAATGGTCGTGAGGGAAAGAATTCTGAACAGTTAAATGATAGGCTAAAGCCTCTTAGTAAAAAAGATAAATGGTTTGGAATAGCTCCAACTTCAATTTTAGTAGTTTTAATTGTTTGGTTTGGGCTTTTCCCCAATAGTGTGATTGACGCTAGTAGGACAGCTGCAGCTGATTTATTATATCCTGAGCGTTATATTCAATCTACTGGGCTTGCGCTTGATGTAGAGGAAGATGATTTAGAGGTGAGCCAATGAATTTTGCATTAGTTTCAGTTATTCTTGCTCTTATTTGGGTGGTTATAACTGCAAATACATCTGAATTAAATCTGCTCTTAGGCTGGTTGATAGCTTTGGCGGCTTTGTGGCTTGTTCGTGATCAAATTATTACGCCACGATTTTTTCAAAAAATGCGCTGGGTATTGGCATTGATATTTTTGTTTTTCTTTGAGCTTGGGCATAGCGCGATTAAGGTTGCTATTTTAGTAATTACTCCAAATATGAAGAAACATTTGAAGCCCGGAATTATTGCTTTTCCTTTGAGTGTTAAATCAGATATTGAAATTACTTTACTAGCAAATTTAATTACTCTTACCCCTGGCACTTTAAGTGTTGATGTTTCTAAAGATCATAAAATTCTTTATATTCATGCTCTTAGTGCTGATAATAAAGAAGAACTTATAAATTCGATTGCACAAGGATTTGAGAAAAAAATTATGAAGGTGTTTTCATGAGCGGTTCTGAATTTCTTTCAATAGCATCTATTATTTCTTTGGGACTGTTGACCTTTGCCTTTTTGCTAACGATCATTCGAATAGTGCGCGGCCCGACACTGCCTGATCGTGTGTTGGCTTTAGATTTATTGGTGGCAATTGGTATCGCTTATATTGCAGTTGGTGCTATTACTACTGGGTATTTTCTTTATTTAGATATCGCAATATCACTTGGCCTAGTTGGCTTTTTGGCAACTGTTGCATTTGCTCGGTTTATTTTGCATCGAGGAATGAAAAATAGGCAAATTGAAATAGATGAGAAGAAAAAAGAAAAAGAGGCGGCCAGATGATTGTTCAAGTGTTTCAATATTTAGCTGGTGGTTTGATGATAGTAGGGGGTTTGTTTTCCCTTTTAGCTGCAGTTGGGATTTTAAGACTTCCTGATCTTTATACACGGATGCACGCTGTATCAAAGGCTGGAACTATGGGGGCTGGATTGATGTTTGTTGCTATAGCTGTTGTTTCTTTTGAGGTGTCTGTTATTTTGCGTGCTTTTGCTGGATTTGTGTTTTTATTTCTAACTATGCCAGTTTCTGCGCATTTACTTGCACGGGCTTCGCTTTTGGCGGGTTATAAACCCTCGAGCGCTACTGATATTACAGACCTTGATATAAAAGAGCTAGAAGAATAGGTATTTAATTTTCAATTTATTTTAATAATCTTTATATTGCACCAGAAATATTTGGATGCAAGATGATGAATATTGCTTGTTTATCTCATTTTTAGTTAACATGATATTTTTACCCTAGGTTAACCACTATCTTATCCCCGCCTCCATTTAATGAGAGTATAGGAATATAGTCCTATAATTAAATGGAGGAAAAAATGAAATTTTTATCTATTTCAATCGATACTGAAAAATCAGTTTCGGAGCAGAATATTTTATCATCGCTAAGTGCTGTTATTAGTTCACAGTGTTTAGAGAGTGAAGGAAGAAGAATTGTTTTGCTTATTGCAAAACATACAGGTATTTCGCCAGAGTTAATTTTACATCATTCAAGATGTCGCTCAAATATTGCTGATGCTAGGCAATTGGCTATGTATTTATTGCATGTTGGCATGGGTCGCTCGATGAGTGAAGTTGGAAAGTTTTTTGGTCGTGATAGAACCACTGTTTCACATGCGTGTAATAAAATTGAGGATAGGCGTGATGAAATTAAATTTGATGATTTTGTTTTAAGCTTAGAAGAAGAGATAGAATTGCAGGTTTTTGAGAGTGATGAAAATTTGGATTTAAAAAGATGAGTGTAAATTCATCTAAAATGCGTAGAGAAATTGCTTTCGTCAAAGCTTTATTAGCTAGGAAAACCGCTTGTTTTTCAGGTGATGATTTATTTAAGATTGATCTTTGCAATCGTATTATCTCGCTTTCATTAAGTCAGGTAAAAAAACTGGCAAGTGATGGGGTGGTTAGTTTTACCTCTGGTGAAGTGAAGGCTAATGCTCAGAGTAAAAATTGGCTAAAGCGGAAAATGGCTGATGAACAGGAGTGTTTTACTATGCAGCATCAAAATATTAAATTTGATGTTAGTGGTAAGAGGGTGAACCTCAACGAAAGTCCCCTTTCTCGCCTTAGTGTAGCGCAAAAGAACAGGGAAGCATTTTTAAAACCATATCATGTTGAAGCTGGCAAGAGATTTGCGTTAATTTATCAGCGCACTCAATTGCAAAAGAGGATTAGCATGGATTATGGGCAGGTGGGTGGTTTGTCATCTAATAAGTCTTTTTCTAGTGAACTTGATATTTCTGATATGGCAATTGATGCCCGTAAACAGATGGATAGAGCGTTAGAAAACCTGCCTGAGGATTGTGCATCTATTATTATTGATGTGTGTGGAATGGAGAAGGGATTACAACTTGTTGAGAGTGAGCGAGGCTGGCCAGCTCGATCTGCAAAGCTGGTGTTGCGAATTGGCTTAGAGCAATTAGCGATTGGTTTTGGTCTTAGTGAATTAGCGGTTGGTAGTGGCTTTAGTAAAATGGGTTATACTCGTGAGCTTGCGTAATTTTGAATGCGTTGCACCATTGCCTTAAGACCGTTTGAGCGTTGTGAAGATAAATGCTCGTGCAGATTTAACTCATCAAGGATTTTAAGCGCATCTATTTTTAAAATTTCACTGGGAGTTAAGCCAGAATATAGTGAGGTGATTACTGCAACTAAGCCTTTTACTATTAGGGCATCTGAATTGCCGCGGAAATTAAGAATTAAGTTGTTCTGTGCTTTTATTTCATCAACGATTAGCCAGACTTGTGATGCGCAGCCATGGACTTTATTGTCTTCATTATGATCTGCTTCACTTAGAGGCTCTAGCATTTGGCCTAATTCTATTAGATAACGGTAACGATCTTCCCAATCATCTAAGAATTCTAGATTTTCTTTTATTTCAGTAAAATTTGGTAAATGTTTCATTATTTTTATCTAGCCTAGATTTATAAATTTTCCAATAGGTAAAGTTAAGCCGCAAACGCTAGGCAGTGCGTTTGCGGCTTAAAAGAGAGGCTGCTGCTTTGGAGTAGCATCAGGGGAGTACAGCCTCATAGTAAAGGGTAAATACCCTTATGATCAGCCAGATCTTTTTAAGCGCGGTTGGGGAATGGGCGCTGTAAGCTGGCTTTTACTACTGGTTAGATTTGGCGCTTCTTGCATGGGAAGAGCAGTTTTTGGAGTTGTTATTTTATTATTAGACAGTAGTAAGGCTTTTGTTGCG
>JALSJY010000163.1 GCA_026989045.1 Hyphomicrobiales bacterium
GAGCCGATGCTAATGCATCGCCCCATCGGAGGCTCAGCATTAGACATAGCGCTGTTTTGGCGCGTCATGGCTAATGCGGTGCGAGCCGCGAGATATAATTATGGCTTTAACTCAACAGGAACAGGTGGTTTTTCTTTTACCAGCAAAATAGATACGCGCTGATTAGTAGCCAAATATGGATCATTTGGAAAAAATGGCTCCGCATCTCCTTTTCCAACAACAGAATAAATTCTATCAGAGGAAAGACCAAACTCCTCTAAGATGGAGCGCACAACATTTGCTCTATCTGCGGATAATTCCCAACGCCCATAGCGCGGATTGGTAAAATTCACCCCAGCAGCAGTATGCCCACTGATGCGAATTTGATTTGGCATTTTCTCAAGCAATGGTGCCATTGCGGCAATTGCTTTACGAGTGATTTCAAACGGATATTTTGAGCTTTCAGGGAACATAGAGCGCCCCTGTTGATCTACAATGATGATATTCACGCCCTCTTCAGTATCCTGCACGAGCACATTGTCGGATAATTGAGTTATCTCAGGTAATTCAGAGAAAGCCTGTTTTAATGAAGCCGAGGCAAGTGAGAATTGGTCAGGCTGCTCGATGTTATTTTTTTCAATATCAAACGTATTTGCCTCTTGGCCTTGTTTGGAATAAGCATCATGATCTATGGTTGAATATTCTGTATCTGATTCAACCTGCTCGGTTGAAACCTGCTTTAAAAACTCTCTTTCAGGATTGCCATCTTTTTCAATCACACCAGATTTTTTCTGCACCGCAAGCACACCAAAAGCATCGCGCATTGAGCCTGCAACAACCTGTAATTTTTCTTGATCTTGAATAGAAAAACTAATGATAAGCACAAAAAAGCACACTAAAATAGACATTAGATCAGCAAAGGTTACTAACCATTCTGGAATGCCCCCGCCATCTGCTGCTTTTTTTCGTGCCATTTATATTTCTCTTACTTTATTGCTTAAGCAGCTTGAGCCAACTCATCTTCATCGTCGTCTTTTTTGGCGCTTTCAGGTAGATAGGCTGTTAGCATTTCTCTTATTAGCGCTGGGCTTTTGCCATCTCTTACCGACATGATTCCATCAATAATCAAAGTTTGATTTATTTCTTCAACTTCAAATTTGGCAGTTAATTTATCTGCAATTGGCAAGCAGACAAGATTTGCTAAAACCGCACCATAAAGAGTTGTAAGCAAAGCAACTGCCATCGCTGGACCAATTGCGCCAGGGTCATCCATATTTGCTAGCAATTGAACTAGGCCAACCAGCGTTCCAATCATACCAAAAGCAGGGGCAGCATCACCAAGCGATTTAAAAACACGCTGGCCTTCTTGCAGGCGAGTTAAAAACTGATCTCGCGCTAACTCCATTGATTCACGAATGAAATTACTATCATATCCATCAGCAATAAATTGTGAACCCTTTTTTAAGTTAGCATCTTCAAGCTCAATTGACTCTAATCCTAAAGGGCCTGAGCGGCGAACAATATCACCCATTTCTGCAATTTGATCGATTAACTCACGTGGATCTTGTTTTTTATGCGAAAAGGCAACTTTGCCACCAATTTTAAAAGCACTTGCAACTCCGGCAAGCGGAAAGCGAATTAAAGTTGCTGACAATCCGCCACCAAGCACAATAAGCACTGAGGGGGCATCTACAAATTGCGAGAATGAACCGCCCATTAAAATTGCTATGGTAATAAAAGCGCCACCTGCAAGCATACCTAAAGTTGTGGCCAGATCCATACTATAATACTCCTATAAAACAATCTTGATTGATGTTTCAAGTGACTATTATGGACAAAGACGATAAAATTGGCGTTAAGTGATAAGGTTAATTATTTACAACTTTTCTGCCCCCTTAAAGCTAATATTTAGGTCTTATTAACTATGTTTGTTCAAATATAGCAATGAATACAATGGCTATCTAAATAATGGATAAAAGCTAGGTAATTATAAGTAGGAAATAAATTGTCGCGCAAAACCTATGTTGTAAATTTGGTTTTTATTATGAACGCCTTACTTTTGTTGCCAGCGTATAGCGCTGATGGCGATGGTTCTGGCTCAGATAATAGTGATTTGTTGCGCACTAGCTTAAATTTAAACTGTTTTGAGTTGATATTTTGTCAACCACAAAATGATTTTCAAAACAACAGCCAAAGCAATAATCAAAACACTTACCAAAATAATACTCCAAATAATACCCAGCCAATTATACTCG
>JALSJY010000164.1 GCA_026989045.1 Hyphomicrobiales bacterium
CTAAAATATGCAAGCAGAAAAAACCCAAGTATAAACTATAACCTTTTGGACATGATAAAATTATCACCATGGTTATTACGCTATTGGCATAACTCAAACCCTAAAAATGTAGAAAAAATTATCCAAGACATTTCTCCACTATTTATAGACTGTCTAAGCGAGCATGAATTTTTAGCAAAACAAGCAAATGCAGAAAAACTGCTAAAATATGATGGTTGGCTGCACTTAACACGCAACCAAAATGGCTTAAAAAATGTCCAAGATTCATTTGAAAGATCGCAGCAAGCTGGTCTAAAAGCAAAATTATTAAATACCAAACAAATCACCAAAGCCGAGCCATTATTGCAAGAAGAGTTTGCTTGGGGCATTCATTGGCAAGATTCAGCCTCTATTACAAACCCAGGGCAATATGTAAAAAAACTCTATGATTTATTCATTGCCAATGGCGGTGCAATGATAGAAGGCGACGCCCGAAATTTACAACAAGCCCCAGATGGCTGGCAGATGCAAACTAATATAGGTAATATTTTTGCGCAAAATGCCGTGGTAGCACTTGGCCCATGGTCAGGTGATATTTTCAAACGTTTTGGATATAAAATCCCATTTGCGCCAAAGCGTGGCTATCACCAAACCTATGATTATATAAGCAAAAATCGCTTAAAAATTCCAATCATAGATGCTGATAACGGCTTTGTGCTTGCCCCTATGCACGATGGCACTCGCCTAACAACAGGGGTAGAGTTTGCAAACATAAATAAAAAGCCAACCCCCTCTCAGTTACAAAAAATCGAGCCGATTGCACACTCAATGCTAAAAATGGGTAATAAACAACTAGAAAAACCGTGGTTTGGTTCACGCCCATGCACTGCCGATATGTTACCTGTTATTGGCCTCGCTCCAAAACATAAGGGCTTATGGTTTAACTTTGGACATGCCCACCACGGAATGACGCTTGGCCCAATAAGCGGTAAATTACTTGCACAAATGATGGTAAGCCAAGCGCCTATGGTAAACAGCAAGCCATTTTCAGTCGCTCGTTTTATGTAATTATAGCTAACAAATTTTCAAAAAAACTATGTTTCTACAATGAATATAAAAACAAAATCAGCAAGTAATATATTACTCAATCCCTTTAATAGCCTTCACCAATGCGCTAACTTGGCTTGCATTATCTTTCGCCAAATTCCCATCAGGCAATAAATGATTATTCTCAAATCCAATTCGGCAATCACCACCAGCCTTTGCAGCAGCTAACAAACAGCTTTGCTCATATTGCCCAAATGCACAGACCATAAATTTACTGTTTTCTTTTAAAATGCTATTTTTATAAGCCGCTATAAAGGGCAAAAAATCATCAGGGCTAGAGGTTTGTTTTTTTGTGTAGCGCCCAAGCACAAACAACATGGATAATTTCTTAGCTGGTATAAAACCTTCATTGACTAATTCTGCTAATTGCATAATTTCCTCTGGTAAATAAAGGATATGCTGTAAGTCAATATCAGCTTCACTAGCCTGCCAATAAAAATGTTTTTGCGCTCTCTTATCTTCATCACTTAACATCTCGCCCAACGCCACAGAAACTGCCTTTGGACAAACCTGTTTAACAAGTTCACGTTGCTCTGCAGGTGAATAATGCCCCACTGCCTCGGTAGTAATCTGCACCTCCATATTTGGTACAGCTCGCTCTAATTCAACAATTAGCTCTTTATAAAGCCCCACATCTAAAATATGTTTCCCTGCGCTATCTCGCACATGCGCGTGAATTGCATCAGCACCAACCTTATAACAATCTTTAGCACAATCTACTATTTCATCAATTGTTATAGGTAGTTGCTGATGATCTATTTTGGTTTTCCTTGCGCCATTTGGCGCAACCATTATTTTTGCTAGAGTAAAACTCACGAAATACCAATCTGCTTAAACGAGATTTGCAAAGCTTTATCCAAGCGATCAACAATTATCTCAATATGGCTTTCATCAATTATAAAGGGTGGCGCGAGTAGCACATGATCCCCCTTCTTACCATCAACAGTCCCGCCAAATGGATAGCATACCATACCCTCTTGCATGGCGGCTTTTTTAATCAACTTATTTAGTCCAAAAGCTGGATCAAAAGGAGTTTTTGTCTCCCTATCAGCAACAAGCTCAAGCCCTAAAAATAAGCCCCTGCCGCGAATATCACCAATATATGGGTTTTGCCCAAAACGTTCTTTTAGCGCATCCATCAACTTTTCACCCATAACATTCACATTATTTAGCAAATCATGACGCTCAATTTCTTCAATAACCGCTAAACCAGTCGCCGCCGCTACAGGATGCCCCATATAGGTATGTCCATGCTGGAAAAATCCACTACCAGAGGCAATCGCATCATAAATTTTGTTAGAGCTTAACATTGCTCCAATGGGTTGAATTCCAGCACCAAGTCCCTTTGCCAGACAAATAATATCAGGGGTTACATCTTCTTGTTCACTGGCAAAAAATGTCCCCACCCTACCTGCACCGCACATAACTTCATCAAGAACTAATAAAACACCATATTTATCGCAAATTTCTCGTATTCGCTTAAAATATCCTTTTGTTGCAGCAACAGCACCCATAGTTGCTCCGACAACTGGCTCAGCAAAAAAAGCAGCTACTGTATCTTCACCAAGCTCAATAATCTTATTTTCAAGCTGATTAGCAACACGCATACCATAATCAAATTCACTCTCACCCTCATCGGCAAAGCGCCAATAATGACACGCATCTATTTGATGCATAGCTGTTGGTAAAAGTGGTTCAAACTGCGCTCGACGCCAACGATTGCCGCCAGTCGCCAGCGCCCCAAGCGTATTACCATGATAGCTTTGCCAGCGCGAAATTATGTGTTTGCGATTAGGCTGCCCAACCTCTAAGAAATATTGCCTAGCCAGCTTAATAGCAGCCTCAACCGCTTCTGAGCCACCAGAGACCAGATAAACACGCTCAATTCCCTCAGGGGCAAGTTTTGCTAGCTTATTACTTAATCTTTCAGCAGGCTCAGAGGTAAGAAAACCAGTGTGTGCATAAGCGATTTTATCTAATTGCGCCTTTGCTGCATCAATTACATATCTATTTGAATGCCCTAATGAAGAAACCGCCGCCCCACCAGAGGCATCGATATAGCGTTTACCATCTCTGTCAATAAGCCAAACACCATCGCCGCCGCTAACACACGGCAGTTGCGCCTTAGTATGACGCTCAAAAACATGCCCATCACTCATAATAAGTTAATCCTGCTTAATCTCGAATTACATAAACCGATTGTTTAGCATGACGAACAACACGAGCCGCATTTGGCCCAAGCAAATAGTCTTTAAGATCAGGTCTATGCGCCTCCATGATAATTAACGAGCAACCAAGCTTATCTGCTGCATTTATTATTTCATCATAGATCGAACCCTTAACAACCACTCTCTTAATTACATCAGGGTTTTTAGCATAACTTTGAATTTCCTTTTTCAAGACTGCCTTTGCCTCCTTGAAATGCTTTTCTTCAAAACCTTCAGGAAAATAAGAGCCAACAATCGGCATTGAAAATGTAGGAATAACTGTCACAACATGCAAAGTCGCTCCGTCATTATTCGCCAAATTCTCTGCTATTTCGATAGCCTTTTTGTTCGATCCAGACTTCTCACCTAAATCAAGTGCTAACATATAATTTTTACTCATTGCTACTTCCTTTCACAATTGGTTTCCCCCAAAATGCTGGCACAACCTGACGGCGTCTTTGGAAAAACACGACAATTCCCAATAATAATAGTGCTGGGAGATAGAATAGCTCTTTGGGCATACGTTTAGCTGGTGATTTAACAGCTTCTATAATAACTGGCTCATCGCCATAATAATCAAAATTAGACAGTTTTTTTGAAAAAGGAGTTCCAGTAAACGGCTCATCAAGTAACACTTTGTCGTCTTCAATCATAATTATCAATCCAGCATCATTAAGTCTAGTTGCACCATCTGCCTCACCTTCAACTTGGAAAACAATAGTTGTTGATGTATTTAAACCAGTATCAAAATCAGGTCCACTAATAACAAATCTCATGTTCGAGCCAGCAGGTGCATTAGTTACACTTTGCTCAATCACTATAGGATCAGTCTGCTCGAATGGAGGCTGAACTCTATCCAAAAAGAAACCAGGACGGAACAGCATGAAGGCGATAAAAACCAGTAGTAATGACTCCCACAAGCGTGATTTAGCTATAAAATACCCCTGCGTTCCTGCTGCAAATAATAGCATTGCAAATGTCGCAACAATGAACACCATCACCCCTTGCCATAAACTAACATCAATCAGCAATAAATCAGTATTAAAGATGAACAAGAATGGCAAAGCAACAGTACGCAAACTATAAAAGAATGCTACAAAGCCCGTTTTTATCGGATCACCCCCTGAAACCGCTGCCGCAGCAAACGAGGCTAAGCCCACTGGGGGCGTGACATCTGCCATAATGCCAAAGTAAAACACGAATAGATGCACTGCAATAAGCGGCACAATAAGACCGTTTGCGGCGCCAAGCTCAACAACAACTGCTGCCATAAGCGAGGAAACAACAATATAATTTGCAGTAGTTGGCAGACCCATTCCCAGTATAAGGGAAAGTATGCCAACAAAAACCAACATCAAAATTAAATTACCACCAGAGACAAATTCAACCAATTCAGCCATAACCTGACCAACACCAGTTAATGTTACCGTGCCAACAATGATACCAGCAGTAGCGGTTGCAATGCCAATACCAATCATATTTCTTGAGCCAGCAATCATACCATCAATTAAATCTAAAAACCCAGCTTTCATTTCAGCACCAAGATTGCCACTCTTTCTAAAAATAGCTTTTAGCGGTTTTTGTGTAAGCAAAATAAAGATCAACAATAATGCCGCCCAAAATGCTGACAACCCTGGTGATTTTCTTTCAATCATTAAAAACCAAACTAAAACGACAATTGGCAGAATATATTGCAATCCTGTTGTTTTCACTTCGTCATATACTGGAAGTTTAACAATTTCCGCATTTGGATCGTCCATTTCAAGATCAGGCTTTTTTGATGCAACAAAAACTAAAGCTATATAAGCTGCAACAACAGATATTGCCAAAATGGGTGCAGCCGCATCACCAAACACACCTCGTGTCCAGCCAATACCGTAATATACCCCAAAACATAGCGCGCCGAAAATAGCAAATCCTAAAAAGGTAGAAATCAATTTTTGGATTAACGATTTAGCCGCCATAACTGGTTTTGGCAAAGCCGTCATACCTTTTTTAAGAGCCTCAAGATGCACAATATAAAGTAACGCAATATATGAAATAACCGCTGGCAATAAAGCTGCCTTAATAACTTCCACATAAGGAATACCAACATATTCAACCATCAAAAATGCTGCAGCGCCCATAACTGGTGGCATCAACTGACCATTTACCGAGGAGGCAACCTCAACTGAGCCAGCTTGCTCAGCAGAAAAACCAACTCGTTTCATAAGGGGAATGGTAAATGTTCCTGTGGTCACAACATTAGCAATTGAAGAGCCAGAAATCAAACCCGTCATAGCCGAGCCAACAACCGCCGCTTTAGCTGGCCCACCACGTAAGTGACCCAAGAGTGAAAATGCAATTTTAATGAAATAATTACCCGCCCCAGCTTTATCAAGCAATGAGCCGAACAATACGAACAAGAAAACAAAACTAGCTGACACGCCAAGTGCAATTCCAAACACACCCTCAGTTGTTAACCACATATGGCTCATAGTTTTAGAAAAGCTAGCGCCTTTCCATTTGATAACTTCGGGAATGAAGGCAGCTGATCCAAAAAACACATAAACCATGAATATCAGAGCAACTATCGCAAGCGCAGGGCCTAACGCGCGTCTGGTTGCCTCTAAAAGAATAACCATGCCAATGCCAGCCATTACCAATTGATATTGCTGTGGCAGGCCTTGAGCACCAGTATTAGCCAATGTTTCATAGGCATAAAACGCATAACCAGCACAAATAGCGCCAACAATACCTAATACCCAATCGGTTATTGGAATTCGTGATCTAGATGAATTTTTAAAAGCTGGGTAAACCATAAAAGCAAGAAAAATTGCAATAGCTAAGTGAAATGAACGCGTCTGCGTATCATTTAGCATAGGAATGAAAGAGCTAAAAAAAGGAGTGAATGGTAATGGAGAGGCAATCCAAAGCTGAAAAGTTGCCCAAAACAGAGCAACACCTGCAATCATTTTGCCAACAGGCCCTATCGGACTTCTTGCACCAGAATCAGTTGAAGCAACCAAATCTTCTAGTTCTTCATCGCTCATCTGACGATTTTCTTGACTTTTATCCTTAACCATAATTCCCCCCAAAATATAAATAGATATCAGATTTAGTTCTGACTTTTATTTCTTATTAAAAAAGCGATGGCACATTTCTGCGCCATCACTAAAATTAAAGCCAAAAACTAGTCTAGACCATTTTCAGCATAATATTTTGCAGCACCAGCATGAATTGGCGCACTTAGACCATCTTTAGCCATTTCTTTTGGATCAAGATTTGCAAAAGCTGGGTGTAGCTTGCGGAATGCATCGATATTATCAAACACAGCTTTAACTACAGTATAAACAGCTTCATCAGAAACAGCAGTTGACGATACAAATGTTGCACCAACACCAAAGGTTTGAATATCATCTGGGTTTCCGCGATACATGCCGCCAGGAATTGTTGCTGAACGATAATAACCATTATCAGCAATCAACTTATCAATTTCTGGGCCAGTTACAGGAACAAGAACTGTATCACATGATGTTGTTGCTTCAGAGATAGAGCCTGAAGGGTGACCAACTGTGAATACCATTGCATCAATTTTATTGTCGCAAAGTGCTTGTGATTGCTCAGATGATTTAAGCTCTGATGCAAGAGCAAAGTCATCATTTGTCCAACCTAGAGCGCCCATAACAACTTCCATTGTGCCACGTTGGCCAGAACCAGGATTGCCGATATTTACACGCTTTCCTTTTAGGTCTGTGAAAGTTTTAATGTCTGCATCTGCACGAGCAACAACAGTGAATGGCTCCGCGTGAACTGAAAATACAGCGCGAAGGCCTTCAAAAGGACCCTGATCTTCAAACTTAGAAGTGCCATTATACGCATGATATTGCCAATCAGACTGAGCAACGCCAAATTCAAGTTCACCAGCACGAATTGTGTTGATATTATAAACTGAACCACCAGTTGATTCAACAGCACAGCGAATGCCATGCTCTTTACGATCTTTGTTTACCAAACGGCAAATAGCGCCACCAGTAGGATAATAAACGCCAGTCACACCGCCAGTACCAATTGAAATGAACTGCTGTTGTGCCACAGCACCATAGCTAAATCCACTCATTGCAACCGCTGCAACAGCACCAATTATAAGTTTATTCATATTTTCCCTCCTCAGGGTTTCAATAGATTAAAGTTTAGTAAATATTACACATATTTATGAACGCATTACAGCAACCAAGAGTCAAGTAATTTCATGGTATTTTTTTGAGTTTTAAAAGTTTAATATATAATTTACTATATAAAAAAGCACAAAAATATGAGGGGCGCGCGCGCTCCCTATAATTATAAATAACAGCTAAAACTTTATGCAACAGCTCGCTTAGATAACGAGCCAAGTGCATATTCAGATTTATCAAGTCCAAGCTTTTTAAAGTTAGCATCAAATAATTGCGCTAATTTTGCTGCCTGCATAACATAGGCTTCTTTATCTGCCCATGTCTGTTGTGGAGTTAGAATTTTATCATCAACACCTTCAATGCTTGCTGGAACTTGCAGGCCAAAAGTATCATCAAGGTAAAACTCAACATTATCCAAATCACCGTTTAATGCCGCGTTTAACATTGCTCTGGTTGATTTAAGCGACATGCGCTCACCCTCACCATAAGCACCACCGCTCCAGCCAGTATTTAACAGCCAGCAATTTGCACCGGAATCCTCTAGGCGCTTAGCAAGCATTGAGCCATAAACAGTTGGGTTTCTGGCCATGAATGGCGCACCAAAACAGGTAGAAAAAGTAGCCACAGGTTCAGTTATACCACGCTCTGTGCCTGCAACTTTTGCAGTATAGCCAGAAAGGAAGTAATATACCGCCTGCTCTTTTGTTAATTTTGCAATTGGAGGTAAAACACCAAAAGCATCAGCAGTAAGCAAAACAACATTTTTTGGAGTTGGTGCTGTGCCGCTTTCAACTCTGTTAGAAATAGCGTTTAGCGGATAAGCAATACGGGTGTTTTCAGTTAAAGAGCTATCAGCATAATCTGGCAGATTTGTCTCTTCATTAACAACCACATTTTCTAAAATCGCCCCATCATATTGAGCGGCTGCATATATTTCCGGCTCAGATTCTTCGCTCAAATTGATGGCCTTAGCATAACAGCCACCCTCAAGATTAAACACACCTGTTTCGCTCCAACCATGCTCATCATCACCAACTAAAGCACGCTCAGCAGAAGCAGAGAGTGTAGTTTTACCTGTGCCAGAAAGTCCAAAGAAAATTGTTGTGTCATTCGTTGAACCAACATTTGCAGAACAATGCATAGGCATAATATTATCATCTGGCGCATGATAATTAAACAATGAGAAAACTGATTTTTTAATTTCACCAGCATATTGAGTGCCGCAAATAACCACTATGTTACGGCTAAAATCCAACGCAATACAGGTTTTGCTTTTACAGCCATGCCTTGCAGGATCAGCGTTAAAACTAGGTGCATGAACAATTGTTACATTCGCCTCAAAATTGTTTAAATCTGTTTCTTTTGGCCTAATAAGCAAATTGCGAATGAATAAAGAATGCCATGCATTTGGTGAAAACACTTCAACCTGATAGCGAGAAGATGGATCAGCACCAGCAAATAGCTGCTGTAAAAAAATCTCCCTTTTTTCACCAAGATGACTTAAAGCATCACCAAGTAGCAAATCAAACTGCTCTGTATTCATTGCATTAGTATTATCCCACCATACTTTATTTACTGTTTCATCATCTTTAACAATAAATTTATCGCCAGCTGAGCGACCAGTAAATTCACCAGTGGTAACAGCCAAAGCGCCAGAAGCTAACTGCCTCACCCCCGCCCTTTTTGCATAGCCAATCAATGAAGATGTGACATTATTTGAATGAACGGTTTTAGCATTATTGATAATGATGCTAGCAACACTGCTATTGTCGAACTTTAAGCTCATGACAAGAATTCCCATTTAGGTTTATCGATTAGGTGAAAAGTAAAATATTTCAGTTTTATGACATTTCTTAAAAATTATGAATGCGCATGCACTAATGGTTTTTGCATGCGTATGCAATAGTTAATTTAAGGAAGCCATATTTTATTTGTTACATTGTTAACAAAGCCAGTTTTTGGTCTTTTAGCAGAGCCTCTAACAATCAAATCCCCAGCAACTTCACAGCGAATTGCCCTACGCCCTGGGTCTGCAATCATTTTATCAATAATGATTATTGCCTCTTGCACTAATGAGCCAGCAGGCTGAGAAAAAGTAGTAAGGTCATAAGCTGAATGAGCTGACTCTGGCACATTATCCACCCCGATAACCGATAAATCATTGGGCACATCAAGACCAAATTCACGAGTTGCCACATCTATTACAGCAAAAGCCATATAATCTGAGGCACAAAAAATCGCATCAGGTCGCTTTTCAACTTCTAACAACTGCCTAGCAACAATTGCCGCCGTTTCAAATGTATAATCGCCATAAACAATTTTGACATCTTTTTTGCCAACAGAGCTTAGATATTCAATAAATCCCTTTTGACGCATCTGGCTTATAGTTGAATCTTTTGTGCCTGCTACAAAAGCATATTCCTCGTGCTTAGAGGCATGTAAAAAAGCTGCGACCAACTCTCCTGCCCTTTGGTTTTCTCCCCAAACTGTAGAAATTCCGGGTAATCTGGTTTCTCTATTTATCTGCACAATTGGCACGCCTGCCTTTTGGCACTGCATAGTCAATTCAATCGATGCTTTGCTTGCTGCCATAACTAAGGCATCAACCTGATAACTTAAAGCCTGCTCTAAAGCCTGATTTTCATCTTCCTCTGCATTCGTTGTGAACAATAAGATATGCCGACCCGTTTCAGCCAGCTGTTCTGACAGCTCTTTGACCACCTGCGCATAAAAAGGATTTTCAAGATTAGAAATAGCAAGCGCAATAATATTTGATCGCCTTGTTGCAAGTGAGCGAGCCAAAAGATTTGGCTGATAACCAATAGAGCGAGCCGCGTGTAATATTTTCTCACGAGTAGATTGAGCAACACTCGCCCCTGGTGTAAAGGCGCGCGAAACAGCCGATTGCGAAACTCCAGCAACTTTTGCTACATCGCTTTCAGTAGGCGCTCGGCTTTTTATATTTTTATTTGCACCTTCTTTTTTACTCACAAGACAACCTAAAAAATGATTTTTAAAAACTACGCTTTATGTTCTATTGCTTAAAATGTAAATGCCAGTAAGATTTATTCAAGCGTAATTAAGGTGATTTTACTCTTTATTTTTACTAAGTTTGCTCTAAACTCAAATAAAATAATTTGGAGATATAAAGTGCAATTAAGTGAATTTTCAACCAGCATTGCAGAGTGGTTCACAGCTAATTCTTGGGGAATAATAACCGCCCTTATAGTGCTGTTTGTTGGCTGGACATTATCTCGCTATGCCGCCAAGGCAATAAATAAATTGGTGCAAAAAACCCCAAAAATTGACAAAACAATCGCCCCTCTTTTAGCGCAATTGGTTCGTTATGGCATTTTAATCGTCACCCTAATAATTGTATTAAACCAATTTGGGGTAGCAACTAACTCTATGCTTGCAGTGTTAGGTGCGGCAGGTCTAGCAATCGCTTTAGCTTTGCAAGGCACGCTATCAAATGTTGCGGCAGGCGTAATGCTTATCTGGCTACGTCCCTTTTCTGTTGGGGAATATATTTATGCTGGCAATATTGAAGGCACTGTCACTGAAATTGGCCTATTCTCAACCAAAATAAGAACAGCCGATGGCTTATTTATTTTTACACCAAATTCTAACCTTTGGAGCTCTTCAATCACCAATGAAGATAAATTACCAACTCGTCGCCTAAATATGAAAATTGGCATTTCCTATGATGCAGATATTGCCAAGGCCAGAAAAATCCTACTCAAAATCGCCAAAGACGAAAAGCGGATTTTAACAGAAAAAGCGCCGATTGTGCATGTAGATAGTCTTGGCGATAGCGCCGTTATTCTCTCCTTTAGAACATGGGTAAAAAGCTCTGATTTTTATTCAGTTAGATTTGCTTTTAATGAGCAAGTAAAATTAGCATTTGATAAAGCTGGAATTGAAATTCCTTATAACAAGTTAGACGTGAATATAAATTCTAGCTCTTAAACAATTTGACTTGTTTAATAATCATTTGGCCATAAGACCTTTCGCTAACTTCAAGGTGACAGGGTCTGGGTGTCATTCTGAACGAAGTGAAGAATCTTGCGAAGCCGAAGCATCTTTAGCACTACATTTTTACATGGTTGCATTTTTTTAACACTTAACTAGACGTTCCTCTTAACTTCCAGTAGGCTCTCCTGAAATCTCTGGGAGGGGAAACATGCCGACGAATGAATTAACAAAAGACGACTATCAACTAACCCTGTTTGACGCACTACTTAATGCCCGCAAAAAATATGGTGGCAAACATATTGTGCTTGAAGATATAGAGCGCCAACCAATAAGCTATGACAGGCTAGTGCTTGGCTCAATAATCTTGGGCAAAAAAATAGCTAAATTCACTGCACCAAAAGAGCATGTCGGAGTTCTGCTTCCCAATGTAAATGGCGTAGCGGTAACTTTTTTTGGGCTTCAAGCCTATGGTCGTGTGCCAGCAATGCTCAACTTTTCTGCTGGACTAAGAAATATCAAAGCCGCCTGCAAAGCTGCAAATATTAAGACTATTCTTTCTTCAAGGCGTTTCATTGAACAGGCAGAACTTGGCAGTTTGATAATAGGATTAGAAGAAGCTGTAAAAATCGTCTGGCTTGATGATATTAAAGAAAGCATTGGCTTAGGTGATAAATTAAGTGGGCTATGGAGCGCCAAAATGGCTCGCTCATTTTATAAGAAGCAAAAAGGCGGGGGTGTCGGGGAAGCGAGCAAAGCGAGTGACGGCGACAAAAATAAAATAACCCCTTCAGATATTGGTGCAATTCTTTTTACCTCTGGCTCAGAAGGCGTGCCGAAAGGTGTTGTCCTTAGCCATCAAAATCTGCTCGCCAATGTCAGCCAAATTTATGCACACACAAAATGGCATAAGGGTGATAAAATATTTAACCCCCTGCCAGTGTTTCATTGTTTTGGCCTAACCGCTGGCATGTTATTACCAATCTTAAGAGGCATGTCTTGCTTTTTATATCCCTCACCTTTGCACTATAAAATCATTCCGCCACTCATCAGAAAGGTGCAGGCCACCGTCCTATTTGGCACCGATACTTTTCTCACGGGTTTTGCACGCCAAGCAAGCAAAGGTGATTTTGAAAGTTTGCGTTTTATCATAGGCGGTGCAGAGCGCATCAAACAACGCACTCGCGATCTATGGCGAGAAAAATTCAACCTTGAGATTTGCGAAGGCTATGGCGCAACAGAATGCGCTCCAGTTATATCGTGCAACACACCAGAACATAATCAACATGGCTCAGTCGGCAAAATGATTTGCGGCATAGAACATCGCCTTGAGCCAGTTAAAGGTCTTGATGAGGGGGGGAGGCTTTTTGTGCGTGGTGAAAATATTATGCAAGGCTATTTTCGGGTTGAAAGTCCGAGCGTGCTTGAGCCGCCAAAGGACGGCTGGCACGACACAGGCGATATTGTCACCATCAATGATGAGGGTTATGTCACCATTAGAGGGAGAGCAAAACGCTTTGCAAAAATCGGCGGCGAGATGGTCTCGCTAGCTGGAGTTGAAGCCTACGCCTCAACCCTATGGCCAGAACACACCCACGCTGTTGTTGGCATTGAACACAAAACCAAGGGCGAGCAATTAGTGCTAATAACCGACCATGACGAGGCTAACCGTCATGATCTTTCTGCTTGGGCAAAAACCCATGGCGTGCCAGATCTATTCATTCCAAAAAAATTCGTGTTCGTAGAAGAAATTCCAATGCTAGCAACGGGAAAAACCGACTATGGTGAATTGGGGCGTTTGGCTGGGAAGTAGCAATAAATATAAAACTTTAGCTATATTTCACTCCTCCGCCAGCAATCCCCCTCCGCCGTCATACCGTTGAAAAACGGTATCCAGTAGCTCGTTGTCTAACGAGCGCAAGAATCTATTTAACTAGCAAAACATTCTAATGCGTCAAGGACTTGACGCTACTGGATTGCGGACCTGATCCGCAATGACATTGATGGATTATTGCTGGCAACCGAGCAATTACACTCCTTTGTGCAACAACTACCCACTCATAGCCCCTTGCGCCGCCGAACCACGATCAACCAAAAGCCGATTATATGCGCTTAAGTATGCACGAGCCGAAGCAACCAACGTGTCAGGTTCTGTTGCACGCCCTGAGACAATTTTACCGTCCATTTCCAAGCGAACTTGTGCGTTCGCCTGTGCATCCGTGCCGCCCGTTACTGCATCAACGCCGTATAAAAGCAAATGCGGATTAGCGCCAACCGCCTTTTTAATCGCATTAAAAATCGCATCAACCGAACCTTCGCCCTCTTCAACCAGCGAAATCTCCTTGCCATCAACATCAAGTTTAATAAAACAACGATGCTCACCGCCAGTCTTAGAAATTACCTCTAATTCAAGCAGTTTAATCTTATCAGCACTAGATGCCATTTCATCGTCCACAAGCGCAATAATATCCTCATCATAAACATTTTTCTTGCGATCAGCGAGATCCTTAAACCTAACAAAAGCTTCTTGGAATTGATTATCACCCAACATATAGCCCAAATCTTGCAGCTTTTTCTTAAACGCATGGCGGCCAGAATGTTTGCCCATCACATAAGAAGTTTGTTTTAGACCAACCGATTCAGGGGTCATAATTTCGTAGGTCTGAGCATTTTTTAACATACCGTCTTGGTGAATTCCGCTCTCGTGCGCAAAGGCATTTTTGCCAACAATCGCCTTATTATACTGCACTGGAAAATTCGCTGCCATTGAAACAGTTTTTGAAATTTTAGATAAATGCGTTGCGTCAATATTTGTGTGATATGGCATAGCATCACTTCGGGTGCGAATTGCCATAACTATTTCTTCAAGCGCCGCATTGCCTGCCCTTTCTCCCAAACCATTTATTGTGCATTCAACTTGCCTAGCGCCAGCTCTAACCCCTGCTAAAGAATTAGCAACCGCCATGCCGAGATCATTATGACAATGGGTAGAAAAAATCGCCTTATCGCTATTTGGCACCATGGAAATAATATCAAAAATAAGCTGATAATAATCTTCAGGGGTGGAATATCCAACCGTATCAGGAATGTTAATCGTTGTTGCGCCAGCATTAATTGCCGCCTCCGTGCAACGAGCCAAAAAATCTATCGGTGTGCGAGTTGCGTCCATGCCAGACCATTCAACATCATCAATTAAATTGCGTGCTTGGCTCACGGTTTTTGTTACAATCTCCAGCACCTCATCTTGGGTTTTTTTCATCTGATGCGCAAGGTGAATTGGCGAGGTGGAAACAAAGGTGTGAATACGCCCTTGATTGGCAAATTTAACCGCCGCCCCTGCCCGATCAATATCAGCAGGAATAGCCCGAGCTAAACCTGCAATAATAGAGTTTTTAGATTGTTTA
>JALSJY010000165.1 GCA_026989045.1 Hyphomicrobiales bacterium
GATTATCAGGTTGCTAAAAACTTGCTAGTGCCACACCCTTATAATATTGAAATGGCACATGAGTGGCTTGCTCAAGATTTTACTAATAAAACCATCAATGAAACCCGCTTCGTGGTTGAGAAAAAAGATAATATTCTAATTGGTGGAATTGGGTTTAATGACAAAAATAATGAGGCGGTTTTGTCTTATTGGATAGCAAAGGAATTTTGGGGTTTGAGATATGCTAGTGAGGCAGTTTTAGCAATTATCACTTGGTATTTTAAAAATTCAAAAGCCAAGCAAATCCTATCTGGTGCTTTTCATTTCAATAAGGCTTCGCTAAAAATTCAGCAAAGGCTTGGCTTTATTGAAACAGCTCGATCAACATTATTTTGCCCTGCACGCAATATTGCAGTAGAGAATATTGAAACAAAGCTAAACAAAAAAACATTTTTAGGATTGAGGATAAAATGAAATTTTTAGATCAAGCGCGTATCTTCATTAAAAGCGGCACTGGTGGAGCTGGTGCGGTTTCATTTAGGCGCGAGAAATATATTGAGTTTGGTGGCCCAGATGGTGGCAATGGCGGTAGGGGCGGTGATGTTATTGTTGAGTGTGTTGATGGTCTAAATACACTTATCGATTATCGTTTTTTACAACATCATAAAGCCCAAACTGGTGTGCATGGTATGGGACGAGATAAGTCAGGAGCCGATGGTAAGGATGTGATATTAAAAGTTCCCGTAGGCACACAGGTTCTTGAAGAGGATAATGAAACCGTTATCGCAGATTTAACCACCATTGGGCAAAGAGTTATTTTGCTTAAAGGGGGAAATGGTGGCTTTGGTAATGCGCATTTTAAAACCGCAAAAAACCAATCTCCCCGTCATGCTAATCCAGGGCTGGCTGGGGTTGAAAAATGGGTTTGGTTGCGCTTAAAACTCATTGCTGATGCTGGCTTGGTCGGCTTGCCAAACGCTGGTAAATCAACTTTCCTCTCGGTTGTATCGGCTGCAAAGCCAAAAATTGCTGATTATCCTTTTACCACTCTACACCCAAATCTTGGGGTTGTAAAAATTGGTGAGCATGATTTTGTTTTGGCTGACATTCCAGGGTTGATTGAGGGGGCGCATGAGGGAAGCGGTATTGGTGATAGATTTTTAGGTCATGTTGAGCGTACTCGGGCTTTAATTCATTTGATTGATGCCACTGCTGAGAATGTTGTAAATTCTTATAATATTATTCGAGGTGAGTTAAGCGCCTATGGCCACGGCCTGGACAAGAAAAAAGAAATTATTGCCTTAAATAAAATTGATGCTCTTAGCGAAGAGGAAATAAAAGAAAAATCTTTGGCGCTAGAAAAAGCAACTGGTGAAAAAATATTTTTAGTTTCTGGCGTTACGCATAAAGGCGTAGATACAGTGCTTTTTGAAATTGTCAAAGACATGAAGCAAGTTAAAGAAAAAAAGAAAAAACAAGAAGAAGAAGGAAATGAAAAACCATGGACACCTTAAAACCATGGATATTTTAAGGTCATTTTGATGAGTAAGAACCCACTCAATAAATATAAAAGACTGGTTATAAAAATCGGCTCCTCATTATTGATTGATGCTAAGAGCGGATCATTACGACTAGATTGGCTTACCTCGATTGTTAATGATATTGCTGAGCTTAAAAAGATAGGCATGGAGATAGTTATTGTTTCTTCTGGTGCGGTAATGTTGGGGCGTGAAATTTTGGGATTGAGAAATAAAAAACTTCCGCTCGAAAAACTTCAGGCTAGTGCTAGTGTTGGCCAAATTGCTTTGCTGCAAGCATGGGGGGCTCAATTTAATAAGTATGAAATAAATGTAGGTCAGATTCTAATCACCCCAGATATTACAGAACAACGCCGCCGTTTTTTAAATGCTAAAATAACTATTTCAACTCTGCTTGAGCTTGGGGCAGTGCCAATTATCAATGAAAACGATAGCGTTGCCACGGCTGAAATTCGCTATGGTGATAATGATCGCCTTAGTGCAAGAGTTGCTAGCATGGTGGAGGCAGATTGCTTGCTTATTCTTTCTGATGTTGATGGGCTTTATACTCACCCACCACAAAGCGAAGTTAAGGGTGAGCACATCCCCTTAGTAAAATTCATCACGCCAAAAATTGAAGCAATGGCAGGTGAGGCGGCCAGCCACCTTGCACGCGGTGGAATGAAAACTAAAGTTGAAGCTGCTAAAATTTCAACTCTTTCTGGCACCGATATGATTATTGCTAAGGGGGCAGTTTTAAACCCAATTAAAGATTTGGCTAATAGTAAATATACGTTATTTGTTGCAAATACCTGCCCAAAAGCTGCTCGCAAACGCTGGATATTAGGCACATTAGAAATAACTGGTAAGATATATATTGATGATGGGGCGGTAAAGGCTTTGTTAAATGGCAATTCATTATTACCGATTGGTGTCAGAAGAGTTGAAGGAGAATTTTCTCGTGGCGACATAATTTCAATTTTTGATGAGCAAAATGTTGAAATTGCACGTGGACTGGCGGGCATGAGTGAAAAACAAGCAGACATTGCTAAAGGAAAACAAAGCGGGGCAATAATTGATTTATTTGAAGGTATAACCCGCACTGAATTAGTGCATGCAGATAATCTTGTGCTGCTAAATAATAGTGAGAAAAAGCAATGAGTTCAGAAATAAATACACATAATAATATCATTGAAATGATGAGTGATATTGGTAAACGGGCTAAAAAAGCTGCCAATATTTTGGCTGTTGCCAACACAGAACAAAAAAATAAAGCCCTAATAGCTGCCGCTTCATCTTTGCTTATTGATATGCCTGAAATTCTTGAGGCGAACGAAAAAGACATAGAAAATGGCCGTAAAAAAGGCCTCTCAAGTGCTATTCTTGATCGACTTATGCTTGATGATGCCCGTATCATTGCTGTTGCAGATTCTATTATGGAGATTGCTAAATTGCCTGACCCAGTAGGGACAAAAATTGCTGAATGGGACGTGCCATCTGGCCTGCATATTGAGCGGGTGCGCACGCCGCTTGGAGTGATTGGTATTATTTATGAAAGTCGCCCAAATGTAACCGCTGATGCAGGTGCGCTTTGCTTAAAAAGCTCCAACGCAACAATTTTACGTGGTGGCTCTGATAGTTTTTACTCTTCGCGAGCAATCCACAAGGCGATGATTAAAGGTTTAGAAAATGCTGGTCTGCCAGCAGATGCTATTCAATTGATAGACACAACAGATCGAGCAGCGGTTGGCGAGATGCTTGCAGGCCTAGAGGGCAATATTGATGTGATTGTGCCGCGCGGTGGGGCTTCTCTTGTTGCGCGTGTGCAGGCTGATGCGCGTGTGCCTGTATTTTCTCATCTTGAGGGGATTTGCCATCTTTATATTGATAAATCTGCTAATCTTGAAATGGCGGTTGCCATTGCCTTAAATTCAAAAATGCGCCGCACTGGAATTTGCGGTTCAGCTGAAACATTGCTGATTGATAAAGCGATTGCTGACACTCACTTGGAGCCAATATGTGAAGTTCTGTTAAGTGCAGGTTGTGAAATCAGGGGTGATGAAAAAGTGGTTGTTAAAATTTCACAAGCAAAAATTGCTAACGAACAAGATTGGTCAACAGAATATCTTGATGCTATCATTTCGATAAAAATTGTTGATGGGATTGATGGCGCTATTGCTCATATTGGTAAATATTCCTCCCACCATACTGAAAGCATAGTGGCTGAAGATAAAGCGGTGGTTGAAAAATTCTTTGCTAATATTGATAGTGCTATTTTAATGCATAATGCCTCAACGCAATTTGCTGATGGTGGTGAGTTTGGCATGGGGGCAGAAATTGGCATTGCTACAGGGAAAATGCACGCAAGAGGGCCAGTTGGTGTTGAGCAGCTTACTAGCTTTAAATATCTTGTGCGTGGAAGTGGGCAGGTTCGCCCCTAATAATCATGAAGATAATAAAAAGCCCTCACCCAAATCCTATTGCTGGCATAACTGATTTGCCAATTTCTGCGCCAAATATGCGCATAGGTCTGTTTGGTGGTAGCTTTAATCCACCCCATGAAGGGCATAGGCTAGTTTCTGCTCAGGTTATGAAACGGCTAAACCTTGATGCTATTTGGTGGCTAGTTAGCCCTGGTAATCCTTTAAAAAACCATGATGAACTTATGCCCTTAGAGCAAAGAGTAAGGGCGGCGCGTGATTTAATAAATCTACCCAATGTTTATGCCACGGGCTTTGAGGCAGCGCATGGTTTTACCTATACTTATGATAGTTTATTCTATTTGAAAAAAACTTTGCCAGGGCGCAAATTAGTCTGGGTTATGGGTAGTGACAACTTAAGCAATTTCCATAAATGGGAGCGCTGGCGTGAAATTGCCTCTCTTATGCCAATGGCAATTTATGCAAGGCCAAATTCAACTAACAAGGCCGTCGCCTCACTTGCCGCTATAAATTTGGCGAAATTTCGCTTGGCGCAAGAAGATGCTTGTTTATTACCTACACGTAAAGCCCCATCTTGGGTTTATTTGCGTGGTATTATGAGTAAGGCTTCTTCTTCAGCAATTAGAAATAAAAACAATTGAGTTGCAAAAGTTGCATATTAAATTTACACTTAACGAAACTAATTTAAAAATAGGACTAAACAAAACAAATGAGCAAAGGGTCTTTGCATAGGCAAATGAGGCTAGATAAATGAGCCATACGCCTATTAAGAGCGAGAATAGAAATCCGCTTCCTAAAAAATCAACAAAAAAATCTGCAAAAAATCTATCCATGATTGATGTAATTACCGATGCTCTTGAAGATGCCAAGGCTGAAAATATCGTAAATATCGATATTAGAGGTAAATCTAGCATTTCAGATAATATGGTTGTGGCTTCTGGTCGCTCGCATCGTCATGTTGGCGCTGTGGCAGATCAAATTTCACGTGCATTGCTTGATAATGGCTTTGGCAAGCCCCGCATTGAGGGGTTGCCACATTGTGATTGGGTTTTGATTGATGGCGGAGATGTGATTGTGCATATTTTTAGACCTGAAGTGCGCGATTTTTATAATATTGAAAAAATGTGGGCGAGCGAATTTAAAGACGATAATAGCTAGAAATTCATAATGGAAATTTCAATTATTGCTGTCGGAAAAATGAAAAACGGACCTGAGCGAGAGTTATTTTCTCGCTATAGCGATAGAGCCGTTAAAACTGGCAGGCAATTAGGCTTAACTGGCTTTTGTGTTTTAGAATTATCTGAATCGCAAAAGAAAACTGCCTCAGAGCGAAAAACACAAGAAGCAATTGCAATTAGAAACGCTCTGCCAAAGGGTGCAATTTTTGTTGTGCTTGATGAAAATGGAAAGTCATTAGGATCAAAAGATTTTTCAAACTATATTTCGAGATGGCGTGATGAGGCGGTTTCTCATCTTTATTTTATCATTGGTGGCGCTGATGGTTTGGAATATTCTTTGATAAAACAGGCTGATTTTTCATTGGGATTTTCAGCTATGACTTGGCCGCATCAATTGGTGCGTATAATGTTGGTCGAGCAACTTTACCGCACAACAACAATATTAAGCTCTCACCCATATCATCGCAGTTAAATTATAGCATATTTTTAATCTTAATACTCTAAACAAAATTGATTGGTATGGTTACATTGGTGATTCGAGGAAAAGGGTAAATATAAGCATGGTGCAGATCAAAGCATCGAGGGTTAAAATATCAAATGCAATATTTTTATTGCTGTGGGTTGGCCTTGCCTTATTTATACTTGCCAAACCTATATTTATGCTTGCCGAGCCTGTTTTTGCGCAAGAAGCAACAAGGCAAGCAAACACAGAATTAGAGAATTCAGAGCGGATTCAAAAACAATTACAAGAAATTAAAAACTCAATTGAACTTAATTCAAATGATATAAAAAATTTAGAAAAAGAAATTGCTAGGCTTGATGGCGACAGAACAAAACAAAGCGCGGCACTTATTGCAGCTGCTCAACGCGTAACACTGGCTGAAATTGAAGCTGATGCGATTGAAGAAAATCTCAAAAAACTATTAACTCAACAAAATCAGATAAAAAATAGACTTGATGGCACTAATGTAGAGATTGCTAATATTCTTGCAGCATTACAAAGGATTGGCCGCTCTCCTGCTCCTGCTTTAATTGTTAACGCGGGCGATGCTTTAAATTCTGCTAGAAGCGCAATGTTAATCTCAGCTATTTTGCCGCAATTGCGCCGTGAGGCAAAAACTGTAAGAGATGATTTATTAGCATTGTTAAAAATAGTCGAGCAAGCGCAGACTGAAGAAGATTTATTTGCAAGGCGATTGCAAGAGCTAGCCCAAGAAAGGCTTCGTATTGTCTCATTGCTTGAATCGCGTGAAAAACAAGTGGATATTGCTAATGAACAGCTTATAAAAAAGACAAAAAGCGCAAAAGAAATGGCCGATGAGGCTAAGTCCTTAGAGGAATTGCTAAAGGCTTTAGCAAATAATAGCTCAGAGCCAGTTGATTTAAATAATAATGCTAATTCAACTAACTCTGATATTATCAGCACTGCTTTTGCTAATATGGACAGAAATAAGCCCGCCATTCCTTTTTCACAATCAATGGGTTATTTGGAAATGCCTGCTGCTGGCGTTATAATTAGAAAATTTATGGATAATGATAACTTGGGCGGCAAAGCTAAAGGAATTTCAATAATTACCAGAGCACAAGCCCAAGTTGTTGCGCCAAGTGATGGCTGGGTGCTTTTTAAGGGTGATTACCTTAATTATGGCCAAATTATCATTATTGATCCCGGTGATGGATATACTATTTTGCTAGCTGGCCTTGATAGTGTAAATGTAGAAATTGGCCAATTTATTTTGCGTCAAGAACCAATAGGTATTATGGGAGAAAGAACAATTGCTTTAGGAGTGAATACAAACGCCTCTAAATCGCGTCCAACTCTTTATATAGAATTAAGAAAACAAGATATTCCCATCGACCCATCTAAATGGTGGAGAATCGCAAATCGTCAAACTCAAAGTGGATAATATAAACATGCGCCCTTTTTCATCTTCATCAATAATATCAAAATTTCGTATTTTTATGATTGCTATAATGCTATCATCTGTTGCGCTGTTTTCAACTGCCTTTGCTCAAGATATAAAATCTGATGAAAATTTACCCCGCCCAGCACAAGAGATATATTCTGATTTGACCTTATTTGGTGAAGTGTTTGATCGTATCAGAAAAGAATATGTTGATGTGCCAGATGAGCGTGAGCTTATTCGTGCGGCAATTGATGGCATGCTATCCTCGCTTGACCCTCATTCTGGTTATTTAAGTCCAGAATCTTATGATGACATGTTGCAAGATACTTCAGGTGAATTTGGCGGGCTTGGCATTGAGGTTACTATGGAAGATGGATTAGTAAAAATTGTTGCCCCAATTGATGATACTCCTGCTTCAAGAGCTGGCCTTTTATCTAATGATCTTATTGTTGAGTTAGATGGCCAACAGGTGCAAGGCATGACATTAGACGAAGCAGTTAGCATAATGAAGGGTGTTATTGGCACAAAAATTGTCCTAACGGTCATCCGTGAGGGGGCTGATGATCTTTTAACCTTTGAGTTAACCAGAGATATTATTTCGCTTCGCGCTGTGCGACATGTTATTGAAAAGGATATTGGCATTATCAGGCTTTCTCGTTTTTCTGAGCAAGCATATAGCGGAATTGAAAAAGCTATTAGAGATATTTATGATAGTCGAAATGGTGAAGCTCCAAAGGGACTTATCCTTGATTTGCGTAATAATCCTGGTGGTCTTGTAGATCAGGCAGTTTATGTAGCCGATGCTTTTCTTGGGCGCGGCACAATTGTTCTTACGCGTGGACGGACAGAAGATGAAAGCGCTAGATATGAAGCCAAATCTGATGATCTTGATCGCTTGGTAAAAGACATTCCATTGGTGGTTTTAATCAATGGCGGCTCTGCCTCAGCATCAGAAATTTTAGCGGGCGCATTGCAAGACCACAAAAGAGCAACCTTAGTTGGCACTCGCTCATTTGGTAAAGGCACAGTGCAATCAATTATCTCACTTGGTGCAAATGGAGCAATGCGAATTACTACATCTCGCTATTATACACCAAGCAATAGATCAATTCAGGCATTAGGCATTACCCCAGATATTGAGATTTTCCAAGACGTGCCTGAAGAGCTTAAGGGTAGAGATGAGATTGTTGGAGAGGCAGCATTGCCAGGGCATATAAATGGTGAAGATGAGCAAGAAAATACCGCAGGATCTTCTGTTTATGTGCCAGGGGATAGCACAAAAGATAATCAGCGCAATTATGCAATTGATTTGATTTTAGGATTAGAAAAAAATGATGCCTTCCCCCCAAAGGCTGATAATTAGTTTTAGATGTGCAATGGATATTTAAACCAAATGTTGGGATTAAATAATGGCTGATGAAATTGATGCTCCTTTAGGCAAAAAAAAAGGAAATAAAAAATATAATGAAAAAGAAGCAAAGAAAACAAATAATATAGCAAGGAAGGGCTGGCGCTCTTTAGTGCAGTTTCGCTCAGGAAAGCTGCCCTTGACGCGTATTCTTTTTGGCCTTTTGTTTGCGCTTATTGCTCTAATTATTGCTGTAATTGTGTTAGTTGATAACCCTAAGGGAGGACGACCCAGTGCTGATGTATCAATATTAAATGCCCCAATTCAAAATAATCAAATTGCAATTGATACCAGCATGTCAAGCGCTCCTAATGATATTGCAACTGACAATAATGTAGCAAAAAATATCGCTGATAACGCAGCTGAAATAACTAATTCTGGCACATCAATATCTATAATTACAATTGATGATAATATTGCAAGCGGTGATTTTGTAACTTCAGCTGGGCTTGCAACGTTAAATGAATTTGGAGTATATCCTGACCTTGTAGAGGAAACCCCAAATGGACCAATCCCGCGCATTGGCGCAAATGGGAAAACAGCTTTTATTTCTTATGCTCGCCCCTCTATCACACCAGAAGCAGCAAATGATAAAACTCTAATTGCTATTGTTGTCACGGGGCTTGGGTTAAATGAAACTGGCACCTTAGATGCTATTGAAAAGCTACCTGATGCCGTGACACTTGCCTTTGCCCCTTATGGCCGCAGTTTAAAGCGCACCACTATGGCGGCACGAAATGGGGGGCATGAAATTTTATTATCCCTTCCACTTGAGCCATTTGATTATCCACAAAATGACCCCGGCCCACAAACTCTTTTGAGTGATCAACCTCCAAGGGCTAACCTTGATAGGTTATTTTGGTTGATGGGCAGGTTTGGTGGGTATATTGGTGTTATCAACCATATGGGAGCAAAATTTACTGCCTCCGCAGCTGATTTTAGTCCAATCATGGAGGAGTTAGCTTTAAGAGGTTTGGGTTATATTGATGATGGCAGTTCAAAGAGGTCTTTGGCGGCGAATATTGCAGGAAATAATCGCGTTGCCTTTGGGCTTGGCTCTGTGCAGATTGATATCAATCCATCTCGAGAAGCAATTTTAGCTAGATTAGCAGAGTTAGAAAAAAAGGCACAAGAAAATAACGGTGCGATTGGTATTGCGTCGGCTCTTCCAATTTCAATAAAAACTATTACTGAATGGGCTAACTCTTTAGAAAATAAAAATATTATTTTAGTTCCTGCAAGTGCTATTATGAGCAGGCCATAAAACGGATATATTATGCCAAAGCAATCAAATAAACCAAAACGTGAGAATATGCCTTATCGTGATTGTGCTGGTTGTGTTGTGTTTAATGCTAATGGCAAAGTGCTTGTTTGTGAGCGTAAATCTAATAAGCAAGGAAATCATGTTTGGCAGTTTCCTCAGGGTGGTATTGATAGTTTTGAAGAGCCGATTGATGCAGCTTTACGTGAGCTTTATGAGGAGACATCAATTAAATCAACATCTCTTATAACAGCCGCATCAGACTGGATATATTATGATTTGCCAGATGAATATTTGGGCATTGCATTAAAGGGTAAGTTCAGGGGTCAGCGGCAAAAATGGTTTGCGCTTTTGTTTGAAGGCAATGAGAAAGAAATAAATGTAATTGAACCTGCTAATGGGAAATTTAAGGCTGAATTTTCTAATTGGCGTTGGGTGAAATTAAAGCAAACCCCGAACCTTATTGTGCCGTTTAAAAGACAGGCCTATAAGCAGATTGTTGCCTCATTTGAGCATATTGTAAAAAATTTAAAACAACAATCTATACAAGTGAAAAAGTTAAAACCCAAGCATATAGATATGTGGGTAGAATTGCGGCATAAATTTTCACCTAATATCTCTCGCAAATCTCTCAAAACAGACTGCACTGAATTGTTAAGAAACAAAACAAGAAAAGCATTTGGGTTATTTGATGAAAATATGTTGATTGGCTTTGCGCAAGTGGCTAACAAAAATAATAATAGTAATGCCGTGGCATCACTTGAGGCTATTTATATCTCTCATGGTTATAGGCAAATGGGGCTGGATAAAAAGCTATTAAAATCAGTTGAGAAATGGGTTAAAAAACAAGAGTTAAATGAAATTCACTCTGATGTTTTAATAGATGATGAGCGATCAATTTTAATTCATTCTGATCTAGATTTTAGCGAGATAAAACGAATTGTTCAGTTTGTAAAAAAACTTTAAGTGTAAATAACAAGTGTTTAGCCCTAATTTTAAAACATAATTAACTCTCTTACTAGTATTTATACTTGTTTGTTTAATTACTGTAAGGGGATATACATGCAAGCAGTTAGTTTAAAGCCCGAGGGCAAAGAAATTATAATGGGCGAAGATGATTTAATCGTCTCCAAGACCAATGCAAAAGGCTGGATCACTTATTGCAACGATACTTGCGTTAAATATGCAGAATTTGAACTTAATGAACTTATAGGCTCACCTCACTCAATTGTTCGCTCTAAAGCGATGCCGCGTTGTGTGTTTAAGCTACTTTGGGAAAGGGTATCACAGGGACATGAAATATTCGCCTATGTGGTCAACAAAACCAAAACAGGTAATCACTATTGGGTTCTTGCCCATGTTACTCCATCACTTGATGATGATAAAAATATAATCGGCTATCATTCAAATAGACGCAAGCCAGAAGATGCTCCCTTAAAAGTTATTAGAGCGCTTTATGAAATCTTGTTAGCAGAAGAAAATAAATACCCAACCCGCAAAGAAGGCCTTGCGGCATCATCTGCTCTATTAACATCACTTTTAACAGAAAAGGGTGTCGATTATGACGAATTCATCCTCACTTTATAAAGCCTATATCTTCTCAGTTTTGGTAGGAGTAACTGCTAGTGTAATTTTTATAATGGGGGCGTTTAAGTTTCCCTATTGGGCTATTGAAATTATGAGTATTTTTCACCTTGCCCTTGCTTTTCTTACTATTGTAATGATCCTGCGAACCCGAAATATTTTTCAACAGATTGGGAAAGTAAGTAAAGCTGTCAAATTAGGCAATTTTCACCATCGTGCTGATACTCTTGGCGAAAAGGGTGAGGTTTTACAGGTAATAAATAATTTCAATTCTATGATTGATGCTAACGATGCTTTTGCACGCGAGACAGATTTAGCAATGTCTGCATCATCTCAGGGTCGTTACTATCGTAAAATATTACTTAGAGGTTTCTGTGGGCTTCATTTAACAAGCGCAAAAGGTATAAATTCTTCAATTGACGTTATGGCAAATCATGATGAAAATGCAAAAGGGGCTGTTGCAGAAACAAATGCACTTTTGAAATCAATGAAAGCTGGCGTTGCTGAAACTAGTGAAATATTATCTGCTTTATCAAATTTGGATTTAACCAAACGCATGAAGGGTGAATATGAGGGAGATTTTGCCTCTCTTCAAAATGACGTAAATGCGGTAGCAGATAAATTAAATGGAATAGTTTCACAATTGCGTAGCACTTCTGGTGGCCTAAAAACTGCAACAGGTGAAATTCTAGAAGG
The DNA here is from genome assembly GCA_026989045.1 of Hyphomicrobiales bacterium. Lineage (GTDB taxonomy): Bacteria > Pseudomonadota > Alphaproteobacteria > Rhizobiales > Devosiaceae > S141-66. The sequence goes on from JALSJY010000165.1 coordinate 11,972, forward strand.
TGCAAACGATCTGTCTGATCGCACTACTAAACAAGCTGCAACAATTGAGCAAACCTCTGCGGCAATGGAGCAGCTTTCAAGCACCGTTATAGCAAACGCCCAAAAAGCAGAAACAGCAAGTATAAAGTCACATGCGGTTTCAGATGCAGCAGAACAAAGTGGGCAGGTTATGCATCAGGCAAAAGATGCAATGGAGCGCATTGCCAGCTCATCTGAGAAAATTTCAAACATTATAGGCATGATTGATGATATTGCCTTTCAAACTAATTTACTTGCACTTAATGCTTCTGTTGAAGCAGCAAGAGCAGGGGAGGCAGGCAAGGGGTTTGCAGTTGTCGCAATTGAGGTTCGTCGTTTGGCACAATCCGCAGCTGAGGCTTCATCTGAAATAAAAATGTTGATTGAACAAAGTGCAAATGAGGTTAAAGGCGGCTCATCTTTAGTTGCTGATGCTGCTATTAAGTTAGAAAAAATGATGCTGGCTATTAAAGAAAACGGTGAGTTATTGGACGCAATTGCAAAAGATAGTAAAGAGCAGGCCACCTCTATCGAAGAGGTTCATGGTGCAATTAACATAATGGACGAAATGACCCAGCATAATGCGGCTCTAGTTGAGCAAACTAATGCAGCTATTGAACAAACTGAAGGTCAGGCGAGTGAGCTTGATAGAATAGTCGATGAGTTTGAGGTAGCAGGTGATAAACAATATTATGATAGCAAAGAAGTTGCCGCTTAATCATTTTTACCAGCATATATAATAATAAATATAATGGTGCGCAGTATTCATTTGCTGGGCACTATTTTTTAATTTACTCATATTTGAATTGTAAGTTTATTTGTGTTTTTCATTTGAAAAAACCTGTAGGATATGCTCACTTTATATTCTAAAAATACAAATGAAAAATAGGGTGTAGCAATGCCATCAAATCTGACCATAACTGCATTAAAAAAATTAGCAAATAATGGACAAATAGATACCGTTATTGTCGCAATGGTAGATATGCAAGGCCGCCTAATGGGTAAGCGCTTTCATGTTGACTTCTTTTTGAGCAGTGCAGTTAAAGAAACTCATTCATGCAATTATTTACTGGCAACTGACATGGAAATGGAAACAGTAAAGGGATATAAAGCCACTAGCTGGGAAGCTGGCTATGGCGATTATGTTATGAAGCCAGACCTTGACACTTTGCGAATCATGCCTTGGCTTGAGGGAACAGCCTTGGTGCTTTGTGATGTTCTTGATCATAAAACTCATAAAGAGGTTGCGCACTCGCCACGTGCTATTTTGAAAAAGCAAATTAAGCGACTTGAAGCGTTGGGTATGAAAGCAATGATAGCAACCGAATTAGAATTTCATGTTTTTAAGCAGAATTTTGAAGAGGCGTTAGAAGAGGATTACCGTTTTTTAGAGCCGATAAGTCCCTATAATGAGGATTATCATATTTTCCAAACTACCAAAGAAGAAGGCTTAATGCGCGCCATTCGCAATGGATTACATGGTGCTGGCATTGTAGTTGAAAATACTAAGGGCGAGGCGGATGCAGGGCAAGCTGAAGTAAATGTGCAATATTGTGAGGCATTAGAAGTTGCTGATAATCATGTAATTATAAAAAATGGCGTAAAGGAAATTGCTTTTTTGCAAGATTATGCAGTGACATTTTTAGCTAAGTGGAGCGAAAAAGCGGCTGGCAATAGTTCACATATTCATCAATCTTTATGGAGTGCTGAGGGTGAGCCATTATTCTATGATAAGGATGAAAAATATTCTATGTCTAACACAATGCGCTCCTATATGGCTGGGCTGCTTGCGCACGCTAGTGAAAATACCTTTTTTCTTGCCCCATATATCAACTCCTATAAGCGCTTTGTTGCTGGAACTTTTGCCCCCACCAAGGCGATATGGTCAATGGATAATAGGACGGCGGGTTTTCGGGTTTGCGGAGCGGACACAAAATCGGTGCGGGTTGAATGCCGCATTGGTGGCTCTGATTTAAATCCATATCTAGCGTTGGCGGCGCAAATTGCGGCTGGCATTGCTGGCATTGAAAATAATATGAAACTTGAAGATGAATTTGTTGGCGATGCCTATGGCGGCAAAAATGTGCGAGAAATTCCCAGCACTTTAAGAGAAGCAACAATAGAGCTGAATAAATCAAAAATGTTACGTGATGCTTTTGGTGATGATGTGATAGATCATTATGTGCATTGCGCTTCTCATGAGCAAAGTGAATTTGATAGGATTGTGACAGATTGGGAAGTCAATCGAGGGTTTGAGCGGGCTTAATTTAGTTAAAGAGAATTAAAATGACAAATATAATAAAACTAATATCTCCAATTGATGGGTCAATATATTTAGAGCGTGAAATTGCTAGTGAGCAGGAAGCCAAAACAGCAATAGCTAATGCTAAATCTGCGCAAAAAGACTGGGCAGCTCGCCCGCTAGAGGAGCGCACAAATTTAGTGCTGGCTGGGATAAAAAAACTTGGCAAGATGAATGATGAAATAGTGATTGAGCTAGCGCAGCAAATGGGTCGACCCGTGCAATATGGCGGTGAATTTTCTGGTGTTAGTGAGCGCTCGAACTATATGGCATCAATCGCTAAACAAGCGCTTGCGCCTATTAAAAATGAGGAAAGTGAAAGTTTTGAGCGCTACATAAAGCGAGTGCCGCATGGTTTGGTATTTGTAATTGCGCCATGGAATTACCCCTATATGACGGCGATTAACTCAATCGTGCCTGCGCTTATCGCTGGCAATGTAATCATTCTTAAACACGCTAGCCAAACACTAAAAGTTGGTGAG
>JALSJY010000166.1 GCA_026989045.1 Hyphomicrobiales bacterium
CCAAATATCGCCTCAATCGCAGTGTGGGCTCCAGGGCTAGACAAAACAGGAAATTCACTAATCGGCATAAAAGCCCTAGAAAAACTCTCAAAATCAATGAATTGGTCAATTTTCGGCTAAGATTAGCGCTGTGACTTTTTGTAAAAGCCTTTTGAAAAACGAGTATATTCTTGCGCTGTTCCACTTTCAATCATCATTCGGTTGATCTCTTTGCCATTTGATAGAAAACAACGTGCAACTGTGCGCCCGTATCTGTCTTTATCAACCATTTCGCATGTTAAAATTCTTGCCTTAGCAATTTTTTTCAAATATCTTGTTGCCGCCTGATAGCCATATTTACCTCTTTCTGGGGCATCAACTCCCCAAAGTCTTATTTGCGGCTTATAACCCTTGAGATAAATACTGTCCCCATCTACAATATACCGAACTCGTGCCTTAATTATTTTAAGCACCCTTGGCGCTTTTAATGATCTCATCCTTACTTGAGGATTTATATCCTTTAGTTCAAAATTGCCTCCACCAGTAACTACAGCGACTTGTTTCCAAGGCAATGTAAAACTATTTTGCTCACTAAGAAGCACTGAGGCTATCCCATAAGAGAATATTACAGTTAATATAATCAACAAATACCACAATTTATTTTTTATATATCGCAAAAAACTTTGGGTTATCTTTCGCATTCTTCGTTGCCCCTTATATCTATTTAAGTAAGCAATATTGGCTTTTCTTTTTCTGGTCATATCTTTTTAATAATTGAAAAATATTAAAAACCACCTGAAGCTTCGCTTATGGCTACATCTATAGTAAATTTTTTATTATCAGACCCAAGCAACTTGCGCGACATAAGCTCAAAAATAAAGCGACCAACAGCAACACAAATAAAAAGCCTCTTGCCTTTTGCGAGCTTTGAGCGAGCCGACGCTAATACGTCACCCCATCGGAGGGGCAGTGATTAGCATAGAGCCACCTTGGCTCGTCATGCTAATTACGGTGCGCCCCGCGAGATAAATAAATGGAGCGGGCGATCAGATTCGAACTGACGACCTAAACCTTGGCAAGGTTTCGCTCTACCCCTGAGCTACGCCCGCACTCCAGTTGAACTAAATATGATGCTTGATAAATAATAAAAGCCAAACAGCATCATGTCAACGCGCGCCTATATGCCCATTTCGAACATGAATTGCAACCAAAATATCGCATTATTGTAATTTTACTTAAAAAACCATTTTTTTAATGCTTGCTCATCAGCTATTGAATTGCCAAAATAGGATAATATTATTTTTCTTTAGGATATTAAATGAATATTTCAAATAATTCTAACTATATCATAGATGGCTCAACCGCTGGTTTTCAGGCAGATGTGATAGAGGCTTCTTTATCCATGCCTATTTTAGTTGATTTTTGGGCTCCTTGGTGCGGACCATGTAAACAACTAACTCCAATAATTGAAAAAGTGATTGGTGAACTAAATGGTAAAATAAAATTAGTTAAAATCAATCTTGATGAAAACCAACAATTAGCAACCCAAATGGGGGTTAAATCTGTTCCTACGGTTATAGCTTTTGTTAATGGTAAGCCAGTTGATGGCTTTATGGGTGCATTGCCATATTCACAAGTATTAGAATTTGCTAAAAAAACCATCGCTTCTGCTCCACAAGGTCAGGGTGATAATTTCAGCGCTCAGCTAGAAAAAGCACTTGAGCAAGCTAACCTTGCGCTAGAGCATGAAAAATATGCCGATGCCGAACATATTTTTTCTACTATTTTAGAACATCAACCAAACAACGATGATGCGCTTATTGGTTTGGCAAAAACTTATGTAATGGCAAAGGTTTTTGATAAAGCACAAGAAGAATTAGATAGGGTAAGTGAGAAAGGGCAAAAATCAGCCCAATTCCTCTCACTCGCAGCTAAAATTGAGTTATTTAATGAGGCAGCCAAACTTTCTTTAAGTGATGAGCATGAAGCTGACAAACTAAAAGCAAAATTAGAAAATAAGCCAGATGACCATCAAACCCGATATAATTTAGCATTGGTTTTGAATGAAAACGAACATTACATTGAGGCAGCAGAACAGTTAATAGAGATAATGCGCCAAGATAGAGAGTGGAATGATGATGGAGCGCGTAAAAAATTATTAGAGTTTTTTACTAGCTGGGGGCAAACCTCAGAGCAAACAATAAAAGCAAGACGGTTATTATCTAGCCTTTTATTTTCTTAAAACAGTGAGATAGAATGGCCAAACACCCCTATAGCCCAGAACAATCACCTCAATCTTTAGCGCTTTTACCCCTAGAGGGTGCGCTATTACTCCCCCATACTCATTTGCCAATAAATATATTTGAACCGCGCTATATCGAGCTTGTTGATTATATTTTAGCAACAAACCGACTGGTTGGACTCATTCAACCAAGCCTAAAAACTACTAAATCACAAAAAAATATTGATCTATTTGCTCCTATTGGCACAATTGCTCGATTGGTTCATTTTGAAGAAATTGACCAAGAGCAATATCTAATTGTGCTAAAGGGAATTACCCGTTTTCGTTTGCTCAAACAAAAACGCTCTAACAAACCATTTTACAAATTTGAAGTTGATAATTTTGAATTCAGCCTTGATTATCTTAATTCAAATATTTCAACTGATGATAATATAATAGATAAAGAGCATTTTTTATCTGTAATGCGTCCTTTTGCGGAATTTGTTGACCTTGATATAGATTGGGAGCTTGTTGAAAAAACAAATATTCATGAGTTAGTAAATTTTGCTTCAATGCTTGCCCCACTAGATAAGATTGAAAAACAGGCTTTATTGGAGGCAAAAACCATTGCGGATCGAGCTGAAATTTTAATTGCTTTAGCCGAATTAAAAATGAGCCGTGCTGATGTTGGCAATAATTTACAATAAGGATTTTAAAAAGAGGCTTGAAGTGAAAAAAGACAATAATAAAATAGACCAAAAAATGCTTGAAATGCTGGTGTGCCCACTCACCAAAACTCGCCTAATCATTAGCAAAGATAAAAAAGAGCTTATTTCACCCGCAGCTCGCCTCGCTTTCCCAATAAAAAACTCTATTCCGCTTTTATGCCTTGATGAATCACGCACCATAAGTGATCAAGAATATGACGCATTAAAATAACCACTAATTGCCTAAACTTTAATAGATTTTGTCACCAATAAATCCAAAGCCTGCAAAAAACGTGAGCGATCATTTCGCTTAAAGGCAGCATTAAAATTCCCGCCCGCCCCTATTTCACGCAAATGCTGGTTTAACTCACGCATCGATAATGCCATACCAATATTTGCTTGGCTAAATTCTTTTCCCGTTGTGCCGAGCGCAAAAGCTCCTTTTTCTAAACATCTAGCGGCCAATAAAATATCTTGCGTGACGACAATGTCTTTTTCTTTTATATTTTCTTCAATCCAATCATCAGCCGCATCAGCACTACTAGCTACAATCACTATTTCCACCATAGGATCACTTGATGGTCTTATTCCTCCATTTGAAACAAAAATACTTTTTAATCCATATCTAGTTGCAACTTTTTGTGCCTCATCTCTAACTGGGCAGGCATCTGCATCAACATATATAATACTCATATTTATAAACCTAAATTGGCAAACCTTTCATCAAACGCGGCACATCTCCAACAGCGGCGGCATGACGAATGAGTGGTTTTTTAACAATTGGCAACCTATCAACTATTCCAAGGCCAATATCTCTAAAAGCTCTTAATGGCGCTATATCGTTCGAAAATAATCTATTTAACCCTTCAGTTGCCACAGCCATCAAAGCAACATCAGCTTTGCGTAGTTTTTGATATTTCTCAAGCACATCACTTGCACCAAAATCCTGCCCCAAACGCATTGCCCCAATAATTACCTCAGCTAATATTGCAACGTCCTTAAGCCCAAGGTTCATTCCCTGCCCAGTTATTGGGTGCATAAAATGCGCCGCATCACCAATAAGCGCAAAACGAGGCGCAATAAATTTTTTAGCAACCTGTAGTTTCAAAGGAAAAGCCTGCACTTTATCTTCAATTTTTACCTTGCCTAAACAATGCCCCATTACTTTTTCAATTTCTCTCTCTAATTGCTCATGCGCCATATCACGATAAATCTCTGCCTGTTTTGTCTTTTCACTCCAAACCAATGATGAGCGATTATTTGGCAAAGGCAATGAAGCAAAAGGCCCATTGGGCCGAAAATGCTCATAGGCTGTATTTTCATGCGGTTTTTCATGACTAATCGTAGTGACAACTCCAGACTGGCCATAATCATGCCCCATGACAGAAATTTTTGCCATATCACGCATATTAGAGCGCGCACCATCTGCACCAATAACCAATGGCGCTTGCAATATTACTCCATCTGCCAAAACCAGCTTTGAATATTCTGTCCCGCTTTGCAGTGACTTAATTTCTACTGGTGCAATTAAATCTACCTTATCCTTAACGGCATTTAGCAAGTATTTAATTGTCGTTATGTTGGGAACCATGTGCGCATAGGGGCGGTTTGGTGCTACATCTCCCTCAATTGACAAAAAAACTGGCCGAGAAATATCATTTTTTCCAGAATCAGTAATTTTCATTGTCTCAATAGGACAAGATGTCTCAAGCATATCTTGCCATATACCTAGCGCCTCAAATATCTGCGTAACCCCAGCCGCCAAAGCAGAAGAGCGCGAATCAAGTGGCACCTCAAAAGCCTTACGATCCAGAATAGCAATTTTCATCTCAGAGCCAAATTTAGCCAAAACAGCAGCCATTGTTAGACCAACAGAGCCAGCCCCAACAATTATCACATCATAATTTTTGATGTTTTTGCTCATTTTGCTCACCTCACTAAAACTATCAACAAATCAGTTAGGCTATTTAGCTTCACATCTCTTACAAGAGCAAGACATCTTGTTGTGATTATTTTTTAAGCAGCGCTTATTTTTACGCCTAAATAATAAGCACACTCCCCGAGACTTATACTTCCCTCCCAGTTTTAAAATCAATGACGCCATATAAAACCTAATAAAATCAAATACTTACCTATTTAGCGCTAAACTTGGCACACATCTTGATAACTAATAGATGAATTCTAACTTTAACGCTGACAATTTTCTAAGAAGGAAAAATAATGAAACTTATAATGGCAATTATCAAACCATCTAAGCTTGAAACTGTGCGTGAGGCGCTTAGTGGAGCAGATGTGCATGGCATGACCGTATCTGAGGTTAAGGGATATGGTCGCCAAAAAGGACATTCTGAAATTTATCGTGGTGCAGAATATCAAGTTAACTTCATTCCAAAGCTTAAGCTTGAAATAGCTGTCGCAACTGCACAGGCCGACACAGTCGTTGATATCATTCGCAAAACTGCAGAATCTGGTAAAATTGGCGATGGCAAAATATTTGTTTTTGACCTTGAGCAAGTAACCCGCATTCGCACAGGCGAAACTGGCGACACAGCCCTTTAATCATCACTCAAAACCTAAACATATCCCATTTTGGAGAATAAAATGACTAAATTATCAAATAAACTAATGGCAGGAATATTTGCACTCTTCGCAATTTTTATGCTTGCCTCCCCCTCATTAGCGCAAAGTGTTGATGTTAACTCTGCTATAAACACCACACTTGAAGCCATTGGCGCATCGGCATCTGATGCCGCCCTAGCCGATGGTGCAACGCCTGAAGAAGCGGCAGCTGCCGCGAGTGATGCAATTAGCACAATAGTTGCCGATACATTTGGCGATCGTGATGCCAAAATCTTTAATACATTATTATTTCTAATTGGTGGCTTTTTGGTTATGTGGATGGCGGCTGGTTTTACTATGCTTGAAACAGGTCTTGTGCGTAAGAAAAACGTATCAATGCAAGCCCTTAAAAATATCGCTTTATATTCAATTGCTGGTCTAATGTTTTGGCTAATTGGTTATAATGTAATGTATGGCGGTGAAGCTGGCGGATTTATTGGCTCTTTCACTCCATCAAACTTTCCAAGCCCTGGTGCAGATACTGCTGATGCTGGTTATTCTGTTGCCTCTGATTGGTTCTTCCAAATGGCATTTGTAGCTGCAACCGCTTCAATTGTTTCTGGTGCTGTTGCTGAGCGTGTTAGATTGTGGGCTTTTCTTGCCTTTACAGTTGTTCTAACAGGCGTGCTTTACCCAATCACAGGCATGTGGCAATGGGGCGGCGGCTGGTTAGCTGAACTTGGCTTTTCTGATTTTGCAGGCTCAACTCTTGTTCACTCAGTTGGTGGTTGGGCAGCACTTGCTGGCGTTATCTTCATTGGCGCTCGCAAAGGCAAATATGGCGCAAACGGCATGGTAACTCCAATGCCCGGTTCTTCAATTCCACTGGCAACTCTTGGAATGTTCATCTTATGGATGGGTTGGTTTGGCTTTAATGGTGCTTCACAATTAGCAATGGGAACAATTGCTGATGTGGCAGATGTTTCTCGCATTTTTGCTAACACTAATCTTGCAGCTGCAGCCGGTGCAATAACCGCAATGCTTTTAGTGCAACTAATCTACAAAAAAGTTGACGTAACAATGGTTATCAACGGCGCACTAGCTGGCCTTGTTGCAATTACTGCAGAGCCGCTTGCACCAGAAGTATGGCAAACTCTTATCATTGGGGGAATTGGTGGTGCAATAGTTGTGTTTACCATTCCATTGCTTGATAAATTAAAACTTGACGATGTAGTTGGTGCAATTCCCGTTCACTTGCTTGCTGGTATTTGGGGAACATTAATTGTTGCGTGGACTAATAGTGATGCTAGTTTAATCACCCAAATTATTGGAGTGAGTGCAATCGGTGCATTTACATTTATTGCCTCTTCAATTGTTTGGCTAATTCTAAAAGTCACTATTGGCATCAGGGTAAGCGAAGAGGTCGAAGCTCTTGGACTTGATAAGTCAGAGGTTGGTGTTGAGGCTTATCCTGAGTTTTAAAGTCTAAAATAGCTGTATAATCTCAAGTCATCGGGCTAATTCAGTCCGGTGACTTTTTTATTTCAAAAACCCATAAAATTAGCCCTCAATTAACTATGAGTCATTACAATATCGCTTAATATTCATTTTTAGCGAGCTTGAGAATTATAAATGGCTATATATACCGCCCCACAATTGGAAGATAACCAAGAAAAGGCACAAGCTTTTGCCTTTTCAATTCCTAGGCGGCTGGTTGGGTTTTTATTTCTAGGGGCAATTTTTCTAATTTTAGCTGCACTTGCCTCTTGGTCTGTAAATGATCCTAGTCTTTCTTTTTCAATAGACAAAAACCCAGACAATTGGCTTGGTGCAATTGGTGCAATCATTGCAGACCTTGGCTTTCAATTTTTTGGCCTTGGGGCAATTTTTATGTTGCTAGCGCCAGTTTTTTGGTCATGGTATTTAATCCAAAATAAAAATATTCCGCGCCTAAGCTTGCGCATATTAAGCTGGCTTGGATATAGTATAATTGGCGCTGGGTTTCTTTCTTTTTTAACCATTCCCTCCTCTTGGCCACTTCCAAGCGGGCTTGGAGGCCTTATAGGCTCAGGTTTTTTGTCCCTTGCATCGATAATTTCCAATCAAACACTTGATAGTGGAACTAATATAATTTTTGCACTAATTCTTTTACCCGCCACCCTTGCTTTAATATGGCTTGCAACCGGTGTTAGTGCAAAACAGCCAAAAACAAAAATTCCGCCCCTTGAGGATGAAAAATATCGCACTGGAATATTTGATATAATTTTAGGTGCAGTTGCCCATGCAATATTAGCCTTTAAAACTGCATGGCGCAGAACATTTAATAAATCAGGTTCAAACATCTCAGTTAATATTAGTAATAATAGTTTTAATGATGAATATGAAAGAGGCAACCCCTTTCAAGCCCAACCATCTTTAGACAATCCAGAGCCAGTTTCAGCACATCAAAGAATTGAGCCTCAAATGGAAGCTGGTATTAATACTGATAATTATCCGCAACAAATAGCAGATAATCCCCCAGAGCTAAGCAATAACGATTATGACGCTCGTCTAAGTGTTGAGCAAGCCGCAACTAATTCCTATACACCAAGCTCACGTATAAACGCCCCAGCAGCAAAAATAGCCCTTGGCAAACGTCAAGAGGTAGAGGCTCAAGGCTCATTGCTCAAAGAAGATGGTTTTATTCTTCCTGAGTTAAATCTACTGGCACAACCCCCAGTAAAAAATATTGCCGCTGAACATAGTCCGCAAAAATTAGAAGAAAACGCCCGCAGATTAGAAGAAGTCTTAATGGACTTTGGTATTAAGGGTGATATTATCAATGTGCGCCCCGGCCCTGTTGTTACACTTTATGAGCTTGAGCCAGCCCCTGGTATTAAATCAAGCCGTGTTATCTCCTTAGCAGATGATATTGCCCGCTCAATGAGCGCAATTTCTGCTCGTATTGCAGTTATTCCAGGTCGCAATGCTATAGGCATTGAATTACCTAACCAGCAACGCGAGACAGTATATTTGCGTGAAATGCTAGCCTCCAGTGATTTTGAAAAAGCCAAAGGCAAATTAAATATTTGTTTGGGTAAAACAATTGGCGGTGAGCCAATCATTGCTGACCTTGCCCGCATGCCCCATCTTCTTATTGCTGGCACAACTGGCTCTGGTAAGTCAGTTGGCATTAACACCATGATTCTTTCCTTGCTCTATCGCATGACCCCAGAGCAATGCAAGTTAATTATGATTGATCCTAAAATGCTTGAACTATCAGTTTATGATGGCATTCCGCATCTTTTATCACCGGTTGTTACCGACCCCACAAAAGCAGTTGTAGCGCTGAAATGGGCAGTTCGTGAGATGGAAGATCGCTATCGCAAAATGAGTAAAATTGGCGTGCGCAACATTGATGGATTTAACCAACGAGTAAAACAAGCTAGCGCAAAAGGCGAAGCTATCACTCGTACTGTTCAGACAGGGTTTGATAAAGAAACAGGTGAAGCAATTTATGAGAGCGAGACTTTTGAGCTTGAGCCATTGCCATTCATTGTTATCATTGTTGATGAAATGGCCGATCTTATGATGGTGGCTGGAAAGGATATTGAGGGGGCTATTCAGCGCCTTGCGCAGATGGCACGTGCCGCTGGCATTCATTTAGTAACTGCAACCCAACGCCCTTCAGTTGATGTTATTACAGGCACTATTAAAGCTAATTTCCCAACTCGCATTTCTTTTCAGGTAACTTCAAAAATTGATTCGCGCACTATACTTGGTGAAATGGGAGCCGAGCAATTATTAGGCATGGGTGACATGCTTTATATGGCTGGGGGCGGACGCACGCGTCGCCTGCATGGCCCTTTTTGCTCAGATCAAGAAGTTGAAGATGTAATAGCTCATTTAAAATCTCAAGGCACACCAGATTATTTAGAAACAATTACTGAGGAAATTGAAGAAGAAGGTGCTATTTCTGAAAGCGGTGAGTTTTCTGGCTCTGGTGATGAAATGTATGACAAGGCTGTTAATATCGTTCTAAACGACAAAAAGGCCTCAACTAGCTATCTACAACGCCGCTTATCAATTGGCTATAACCGCGCTGCAACCTTAATTGAAAAAATGGAAAATGAAGGCATCATCTCACCAGCCAACCATGCAGGGAAACGAGAAATTCTTGTTGGCGATGGAATTGACTATTAGTTGTGAAAACCAAATCTTTAAACTGACAATTCACTGACAACCAGCTCACCGATTGCTCAGCTAATCTATGATAGTGATTATTTCAAACAATATTTAAAGGAAATAATCATGTCTAAATTTTTACTTATAACTAGTTTCTTCTTAGTAACTTTTCTAGCCTCTTTGGCAATCGCATAAACAAAAATCTTATTATTATAAAATTTTATAATAATACGTGATATTGCCGCAATTTAACGTTAAGCGTTATAGTAATTTGAAATTATATTGGATTTACTCAAATGCTTAAACGATTAGCGCTATTTCTCATCTTATCATTCTTTGCAATTATCCCTGCCAGCGCAATGCAGCGCTTATTAACACCACAAGAAACCGAATTAATAAATCAAATCAGTGAATATAATTCTAATATAAAAACCATGGTTGGCAGGTTTCTACAAATTGACACTAATGGAACTAGAGTTGAGGGTGTTTTCTATCTCGAGCGACCAAATAAAATTCGCTTTAAATACGCCCCCCCATCACGTGAGGAAATAATTTCTCGCGGTAAAGGCTTTTATATAATTGATAGGCGCGAAGAAACTAAATATGCCTATCCACAAGATCAAATTCCATTAAGGCAATTCTTAGCACAAGACATTGATCTCTTGGCCGCAAATATTATTGATGTAACTTCTTCAAATGACTATATATCAATATCTTTAGCTGATGAAACAGTGATCGGCACTGTTGAGGTAGCCCTAATTTTTGATATTGCTACAAAAGACCTTAAGCAATGGACATTAACTGAGCCAAGTGGGGCGCAGCTAACCTTTTCACTCTATGATGTGCAAAAAAACCTTGAGATTCCTCGATCCTTCTTTAGCATTCCAGTTCTCTTTAAATCTAAAAATCTGTAGGTTCAAATGCCACTTTCTCTTGCAACATGGAATATCAACTCTATTCGCATGCGCCAAAATCTGGTGCTCGATTTTTTATCTCAAGAAAAGCCTGATGTTCTTGCCCTACAAGAAATTAAATGCACTAATGATCAATTTCCAAAAGAGGTTTTTAATAAAGCTGGATATACATATCAAGCTATTAACGGGCAAAAAGCTTATCATGGAGTAGCGCTTTTATCTAAAATTCCGCTAGAAAAAGTCGAGCGTCGGCAATTTTTTAATATTGATCATGCGCGCCATATTTGCGCAAATGTTGATTATGGCCGCGGAGCAATTAACATTCATAATTTTTACATTCCTGCAGGAGGTGATGAGCCAGACCCAATCATCAATCCAAAATTCGCTCATAAGCTTGGTTTTTATGATGAGATGCTAAATTGGTTCAAAGAGAGTCAATTTAAAAATAAGCAGATTATTGCTGGAGATTTTAACATTGCACCGCATGAAAATGATGTATGGAATCACAAGCAATTATTAAAAGTAGTTAGCCACACCCAACAAGAAATTGATCTACTCAATAACTTACTTGAACAAGGCAACTGGACAGATCTTGTTCGTCAACATATTCCCACCACGCAAAAACTATATTCGTGGTGGTCTTATCGCGCCAAAGACTGGAATGCCTCCGACAAAGGTCGCCGACTAGATCATATATGGTCAACTCCCGACATGGCCGAACTTTCATCCAATGCAAGAGTTTTACGCCAAGTGCGCGGCTGGAGCGAAAAACCCTCGGACCACGCCCCAATTATAGTTGATTTTGATTAGTTAAAACCTATTATTTAACATTTCTTTCATTCAACGATGACAGATTGATTGATTGCAAATAATCATCAAGCCCCGCTTCTATTTTTTCTATAAAATAAGAAGCCAAATCTGGATATTGCTTTAATAGTTTTTGAAATGCGCCACGTGGTACAAACAAGCAATCAACTTCCCCTTGCGCTGTTATTGTTGATTGATGCACTCTCTTCATAAGAAGATTTAACTCTCCAATCATCACACCAGGACCACAAAAGCTAGTTGTGTTTTGTGCGCTTTCGCCAATAATGACACAGCCGTAATTGATAATATAGGCTCCCTCGCTCATCTCACCTTTTTCAACTATAACTTGCCCTGCACGAAAATTAAGATTCTCACTTGAAAATGCTAGCAATCTTATCTGCTCATCATTGCAGACATCAAAAAACTCCACACCACCAAGAATTGAAGCGCTATCATGCTCCATTTGATTATAGCCCCCCAACAATTATTTTCAAAAATAAGCTAACTATTTATCCAGCCTATAAAACCCTAGCTTATAAGGCAATAACCACCGTCTTTTGTTACCAACAATCGTGCATTAGCAGGATCATTTTCTATTTTTTGCCTAAGACGATAAATATGAGTTTCAAGCGTATGCGTAGTCACTCTATTATTATAACCCCAAACTTCTTTTAATAAAACATCACGAGAGATAACATCGTGACCCTGTCTATATAAATATTTTAAAATCGAAGTCTCTTTATCAGTTAATCTAACCTTATCACCATCTTTAGTTTCTAGCAGCTTTGTTGAGGGGATAAAACTATAATGCCCTATAGTATAGACCACATCTTCACTTTGATCGTGCTGTCTAAGGGCAGCTCTAATGCGCGCCAAAAGCACCGAGAAACGAAACGGCTTAGTCACATAATCATTAGCACCAGCCTCAAGCCCAAGAATTTCATCTGCCTCACTATCATGGCCAGTAAGCAAAACTATTGGGCTTTTAAAGCCTTCACGGCGTAAAATTTTTATAGCCTCACGCCCGTCCATATCAGGCAACCCAACATCTAAAACCATCAAATCATAATGAGAATTTTTTACCTTATCGAACATCTCCATGGCATCACTTGCCTCAGATATAGCAAACTCCTTATAACGAGAAATCTGCTCACAAAGGCTTTTCCTTAAAACCTCATCATCATCAACAAGGATTATTTTTCTTTTATTCATCTATCTGACTTTCCCGCTATCGCGCTAGCTTGCATTCATAAACTATAATTTCTTAACAAAACAGCCAGCACTATCATATAGCTGCAACCTTTAACTGCCAATCAATTCACTGTGATATTCTTTTACCAAAAATCGCCGAACCAACTCTTACATAATTAGCTCCTATATAAATAGCTATTTCAAAATCTTTACTCATTCCTATCGAAAGATTTTCTAATTGAGCTTCTTTTGCTAATTGCGCCAGTTGAGCAAAATACGGACCAGCTGCCTTATTAACGGGTGGAATTGCCATTAGACCAATAATATTTAACCCATAATCATTGCGGCACCTTTTAACAAACTCAACCGCCTCTTGTGGAGCAATCCCTGCTTTTTGCGATTCTTGACCAATGTTAACCTGCACAAATAAATCCAGCTCTTTTTTTGCAATATCCATTTCAGCACGCAATTTCCTAGCCAGTTTTTCACGATCTACAGTTTCAATCACATCAAATAAAGCCACAGCATCACGAACCTTATTTGTTTGCAATGGTCCAATTAAATGCAACTTAATATCAGAATATTTTTCTTTTAACTCAGGCCATTTTTCATAAGCCTCCTGCACTCTATTTTCTCCAAAAACTTTTTGGTCGGCTTTAATTGCCTGCTCAATTTCATCTACGCCATGGGTTTTACTTACCGCTACCAGTTCAACTTTTTTATCATCTTCATTATTTTTATTAAAACGAAGTTGTGCTTTTTGTATTTTTTCTTTTATATCATTTAAGCGCATTTGCACTTTTTGCTCTGAAATTGTCATTTTTAGCTTTCCATTGACCCAATATTGCTTTTTATGTTGTTGCTAGAGATAAGCAATTTTATATAAGGATTTCGTTTAAAGTGATAGATAACATAACTGAGCGATATAACCCACACGACAAAGAGCCATATTGGCAAAAAATATGGCAAGAACGCAACACATTCATTTGCAACAATGACGATGAACGTGATCCATATTATGTATTAGAAATGTTTCCCTATCCATCAGGACGCATTCACATGGGTCATGTGCGAAATTATGCACTTGGCGATGTGGTTGCACGCTTTCAACGAGCCAAGGGTAAAAACGTGCTTCACCCCATGGGCTGGGACGCTTTTGGCCTACCCGCTGAAAACGCCGCAATTAAACATAATGTCCACCCAAGAGAATGGACTTATAAAAACATTGATCACATGCGCACCCAACTAAAATCTATGGGATTAAGCATAGACTGGTCACGCGAATTTGCCACTTGTGATGAAGAATATTATCACCAACAACAGGTTTTATTTCTTGATATGTATGAGAGCAATCTTGTTTATCGACGCAAATCTAAAGTTAATTGGGATCCAATCGATCAAACCGTGTTGGCTAATGAGCAGGTTATTGATGGCAAAGCATGGCGCTCTGGAGCTGTTGTTGAGCAGCGTGATTTATCTCAATGGGCTTTTAAAATCACCGATTACGCACAAGACTTACTTGATGCAATTGATGACTTAGATGAATGGCCAGAAAAAGTTCGCATAATGCAACGCAATTGGATTGGCAAATCCGAGGGTCTAAAAATTATTTTTGAAATAACAGACAATGAATTAACAAACACAAAAACTATAGAGGTTTTCACTACCCGCCCAGATACTATTTATGGCGCTTCCTTCATGGCGCTTTCACCAGACCACCCATTAACACAAAGCCTAGCAAGCAATAACCCTACCCTTAAAGCCTTTATTGCTGAGTGCAAAAAGCAAGGAACATCAACCGAGCAGATTGAAAAAGCACCAAAGATTGGCTTTAATACATCGATTCACGTGAAACACCCCCTTATAAAAGATGCAACCCTGCCAATCTATGTGGCCAATTTTGTGCTTATGGATTACGGCACCGGCGCAATTTTTGGTTGCCCTGCTCACGACCAAAGAGATTTAGACTTCGCAAATAAATATAAATTAAAAGTCACCCCTGTCGTTTTGCCAAAAGATCAAGACGTTAAAAGCTTCAAAATCACCAATGAGGCCTATACTGGAATTGGCACAATCATCAATTCTGAAGAGCTTAATGGCCTTACAATTGAAGAAGCAAAATCTCAAGTTAGCGCCATACTTGAAAAAAACACCGTCAATGGCTGTCCACAGGCAAGCAGAGAAATAAATTTTCGC
>JALSJY010000167.1 GCA_026989045.1 Hyphomicrobiales bacterium
AAGAATACGCTTCATTTCTGCTTTAGTTTCAGAGGTAATAACCCGAGGCCCCGAAACATATTCGCCCCATTCAGCAGTGTTTGAAATTGAATAATTCATGTTGGCAATGCCGCCTTGATAAATCAAATCAACGATTAGCTTCACTTCATGCAAACACTCAAAATATGCCATTTCAGGTGCATAACCACCCTCAACTAGCGTTTCAAAACCAGCACGAATAAGTTCAACAACACCACCACAAAGAACTGCTTGCTCACCGAATAAATCTGTTTCGCACTCTTCTTTAAAATTGGTTTCAATAATGCCAGAGCGACCACCGCCAACACCAGAGGCATAAGCAAGACCAAGGTCATGCGCATTGCCTGTTGCGTCTTGATGCACCGCAATAAGACATGGCACGCCGCCACCTTTTTGATATTCACCACGCACCGTATGACCCGGCCCTTTTGGCGCAACCATTATTACATTCACGCTTTCTTTTGGCTCAATAAGACCAAAATGAACACTAAGACCATGCGCAAAAGCAATTGTTGCACCATCGCGAATATTTGGCGCAATATCATCTTTATAAATATCAGCCTGCAACTCATCAGGAGTTGCCATCATCATTATATCAGCCCATTTTGCAATTTCAGCAACGGACATAGTTTTAAGCCCATCGGCCTCAACTTTTTTAGCAGTTGCAGAGCCTTCACGAAGACCAATAGCAATGTCTTTAACGCCTGAATCAGTGAGGTTCATCGCATGAGCGCGCCCTTGTGATCCATAGCCGATTATAGCAACATTTTTAGATTTCAATAAGTTTAGATCACAATCACGATCATAATATACACGCATGGTAAATACTCCTGTTAAGCGTTAATTTGATAAAGTTTAAGAAATTGTTTTGTAGCCAAAGAGGCAAAAAATTTAACCTGATTAGCAGAGAGTTTAATCTCCTCACCAAGCAAAAGCCGCAACTGCACATCACGCACAATAAGACCAAAAAAAGTGCGAAAAGCCTCCTCGCTATCTCTAAAATTTAATAAATTAGCTTTGCGCCCAGCCTCTAAAACAGGCTTAAGACGATAGCCCATAGCAAAGCGACCATTTTCTAACACCACCGCCCCAAGCTTAGCATTATTTGTGCCAGCGCTGGCAATTGCAGCACGATTTAAAGCAACCGATGTCTTGCTGGTAAGAACAGATAATAAATCAAAAGCAAAATCCTTTAGGCTGTTTTCAAGCGAGATGCTATCAAGCACACAAAGATCAAGCAAAGGCTCACGCACTTTAGATGCCTGCCACTGCACAGTTGCGAGCAACAAACCATCACGATTACCAAACCAATTATATAAAGTTTCTTTTGAGCAAAGAGCTTCTTGTGCCACATGATCCATAGTGAAGCTATTGCCAGCTTTGATAAGAACTTTCAAAGCAGCATCTAATATCTCACCCTGACGAGGGGTCATCTCATGACCTGAAATTACAGTTTTAATTTTCATAATATCATTCTCATTTTGCCTAACATTGCTTCCGCTGTCCTCGTGAACGCCCCGCTACAATTCTGCCCCTTAGCTATCATCTTGCCCCACCGCTACTATTCTAAATCCGCCTCCTGTTACCCTGACCCTGCGCTGTCACCCTGAACGAAGTGAAGGGTCTTTATTATAGCCTTAGATGTTTTCAGCGCACTTAGCATGACAAAGGAGAGATTTTCGCATTCGCTTAGCACGATAATAACAAAGATTCTTCGCTTTGCTCAGAATGACAGAGCCAGAAATGATAGACCCAAGTATCAGAGCTAAATATTAGGTCGCAAACTCAACAAACTACAAATCCTAACCTCAAATTCTAACCTCAAACAACATAAACCATTCACTTTTGCCGTAACGTAACGTTCGGTTCGGCAAATATCAAGCGTTAATGTTTATGATTCTTGAGTGCTGTGGAAAAATCTTGAGTTAAATATTCAAGAAAGTTGAATTTTAGTTGGCTGGAGATCAAATGGCATTAGCCTATCAAATGGTAAGATCGTATATTCTTACAAATTTAACTTAGTTCAAGCAATTTTCTGCCCATAAGTTTGCACCAATTCCCTTAGGCTTTTAATGATATATAGTGCAGTTTGATCGCTCATTAAATAACTAAAATTAAGCCGTATCCAGCCCGGTTTCACATCATCATTTCCTG
>JALSJY010000168.1 GCA_026989045.1 Hyphomicrobiales bacterium
ACTGGTGCAATGGAGGGTCTGTTTAGAACTCCTTTAGAGATATTTTTCACCACGCTTGATCTTAATAAAAACGGTGAAAATAAAAACTCAAATAATAAACTAAAAAAGCAGGAGAGTTAAATGGAACTTTTTAACGATATTATCTTCTTGCTTGATTCAACAGTTCGCCTAACAGTGCCATTATTATTGGCGGCATTAGCTGGGCTTTATTCTGAACGCTCAGGGGTTTTTGATATTGGCTTAGAGGGCAAGATGTTAGCTGGGGCATTTGGCGCTGCAACTGTTGCTTATCTTACTGGTAATATGTGGCTTGGTATGTTTGCAGGCATTGGTGTTGGGGTGATAATGGCGCTAATTCATGGCATTGCATCGATTACATTTCGTGGTAATCAAATTATTGCTGGCGTTGCAATAAATTTTTTAGCCGCAGGTCTTACAGTATTTTTAGGGCAGTCATGGTTTAAACAGGGTGGCAACACACCGCAACTTCCATCAGGCGGCAGGTTTAGCGCGATCGAGCTACCATTTGCCGATGCACTTAAAGACGTGCCGATTATTGGCGGCATATATTCTGAACTAATTTCAGGGCATAATATTATTGTCTATATTGCTTTTGCTGCTGTGCCATTTACCTATTGGCTATTGTTTAAAACAAGATTTGGTTTGCGCTTAAGAGCGACTGGTGAAAACCCAAAGGCTGTTGATACAGCTGGGATAAATGTCAATTTAATGCGCTTTAAGGCGGTGCTTATTTGCGGTGTTTTAACAGGGCTAGCAGGCGCCTATCTTGCCATTGCACTTTCTGCTGGGTTTATTAAAGGCATGACAGTTGGCATGGGCTTTATTGCTCTTGCGGCACTAATTTTTGCCAAATGGCGACCATTTTATGTGCTTGGGGCAACGCTGTTATTTGGTTTTCTCAACGCCCTACAAATCCGCCTGCAAGGAGTTGAAATTCCAGTGATTGGCGAAGTTCCAGTGCAGGTTATTCAGGCGTTACCTTATATTTTAACTGTGGTGTTATTAGCTGGATTTATTGGCAAGGCAGTTGGCCCCAAAGCTGGCGGAATTCCTTACGTTAAAGAACGTTAGAAAAGAAAATGAGCAAAGAAAAAGATATAGATAAGGCATTATTTAATGCCGCAGAAAAAGTGCGAAAAAATGCACATGTTCCATATTCAAATTTTAAAGTTGGGGCAGCGATTTTAGCAGAAGATGGTAATATATATGCTGGTTGTAATGTAGAAAACGCCGCCTATCCACAAGGGGTTTGTGCGGAAGGGGGAGCAATTTCGATAATGGTTGCTGCTGGGCAGAAACAAATAAAAAGAATTTATATCACGGCATCTGGCGCTGATCCTGTTACTCCTTGTGGAGGGTGTAGGCAAAAAATCCGTGAATTTGCTGCAACTGACGTTATTATAATTTGCCATGGTGTTGATGGAAAACCATTTGAAAAAACGCTTGATGAATTATTACCATATTCTTTTGGCCCAGAGCATCTTGATGCGGTGCATTTAAATATAAAAAACTCTGGAGAAAGTAAATGAGTTTAAAAGTAGTTGGTGAAAATTCATCGCAAGAAAATCACAAACGCAACCCCGGATTTGCACTTGATATGGATTGGCTCGACAATGTGGTGATGAACCGCTCAGCACTTGAGCGAAGAGCTGGCTCAATTGGCGCACGCCGAACAGTTAAAAAACAACATCAGGCGGCATGGTTGTTAAAAGCCATTACTTTGATTGATCTCACAACGCTTAATTCTGATGATACTGATGGAAGGGTGAGGCGGCTTTGCGCAAAGGCAAAAAATCCTGTTAGGGCTGAGATTTTAACTGAGCTTGGTGCACAGGATTTGGATATAAAACCCGGTGCGGTTTGCGTTTATCATCATTTTGTAAGCACAGCGGTTGAAGCATTAGAGGGCAGTAATATTCCCGTGGCAGCAGTTTCAACTGGTTTTCCGCATGGTTTAAGTCCACTTGAAACCAGATTGCTGGAAATTGAAGCTTCGGTTAAAGCGGGGGCTAAAGAGATTGATATTGTTATTGAGCGCGGGCAGGTTTTAAGCGGTGATTGGCAGGGGCTTTATGAGCAGATGAAAGCTTTTAGAGCAGCTTGTGGGGCGGCGCATATGAAGACTATTTTGGGAACTGGAGAGTTAGCAACTCAAACAAATGTTGCAAAAGCCTCTCTTGTTTGCATGTTAGCAGGGGCGGATTTTATCAAGACCTCAACAGGCAAAGAAAAAGTCAATGCAAATTTGCAAACCTCGCTTAGCATGCTTCGAATGATTAGATGGTTTTATGAAGAAACAGGCATTGAGATTGGTTATAAGCCTGCGGGTGGAATTTCAACGGCCAAAGACGCATTAACTTATATGGCTTTAGTAAAAGAGGAAATGGGAGCTAATTGGCTTACTGCGCATTTATTTCGTTTCGGTGCATCTAGCTTGTTAACTGACATTGAGCGTCAGCTTGAGCATCAAGTAACTGGCAGATATGCGGCGGACTATCGCCAGCCATTAGTGTAGATTTTTTAAAAGAGAAAAAAATGAATATTAAAGATATTTTTGAAAACCTAGATTATGGCAAAGCACCAGAAGATGCAAAATTTGCTTATGAGTGGATAAAGGAAAATGGCAATTTTGGTCATTTTATTGATGGGCAATTTACTAAAGCAAAAAATACTTATGCCTCTATCAACCCTGCAACGGGTGATGAATTGGCCAAAATTAGTGACGGCACAAAAGCTGATGTTGATAGTGCTGTTAAGGCGGCACGCAAGGCTTTTTCTGGCTGGAGTAAATTAAGCGGGTTTGGAAGAGCTAAATATCTTTATGCTATTGCTCGATTATTGCAAAAAAATGCGCGCCTTTTTGCAGTGCTTGAAAGTTTAGATAATGGTAAGCCTATAAGGGAAAGTCGTGATGCAGATATACCGCTGGCAATTCGTCATTTTTATCATCATGCAGGTTGGGCGCAGCATTTAGAAGCTGAATTGCCAAATCATACTCCCTATGGAGTTTGTGGGCAGATTATTCCATGGAATTTTCCGCTTTTAATGCTTTCTTGGAAGATTGCGCCAGCACTAGCGGCGGGTAATTGTGTGGTGCTTAAGCCAGCAGAGGCAACTTCTCTAAGCGCGCTTTTATTTGCTCAAATATGTCAAAAAGCTGGCCTGCCCAAAGGCGTGGTTAATATTGTAACAGGGCATGGGGCAACTGGCGCGGCAATTGTTGAGCATGATGATGTTGATAAAATAGCTTTCACTGGCTCAACAAATGTCGGCAAAATTATTCGTGAAACTACGGCTGGCACAGGCAAGGGATTATCTCTCGAATTAGGCGGCAAAAGCCCATATATTGTGTTTGAAGATGCCGATATTGATAGTGCGGTTGAAGGTTTGGTTGATGCTATTTGGTTTAATCAGGGTGAGGTGTGTTGTGCTGGATCGCGTTTGCTTGTGCAGGAAGGCATTGAGCAGCGCTTCATTGAAAAACTAAAGGCTAGAATGGGTAAATTAGTGGTGGGTGATCCGCTTGATAAGTCCATTGATATTGGCGCGATGATTGATCAAACAGAGGTTGCTCGTGTTAATGAAATTATCAGTGAAGGTGAGAAATCTGGCGCTGAACTTTATCAGCCAAAAGGAAATTTACCTAATCAGGGTTGTTTTATAAAGCCAACGCTTTTTACAAATGTTTCGCCTGCTAATTCTTTAGTGCAGAATGAAATTTTTGGCCCTGTTTTGGTGGCAATGTCTTTTCGTAATCCTGATGAAGCGGTGGCTTTGGCTAATAATTCTAGCTTTGGATTGGCAGCTTCTGTGTGGAGTGAAAATTTAAACTTGGCGCTTGATATTGTGCCACGTCTTAAGGCTGGGGTTGTGTGGGTAAATTGCGCGACACAATTTGATGCTTCTGTTGGTTTTGGTGGCTATAAAGAAAGCGGATTTGGGCGTGAGGGCGGCAAAGAAGGTATGAAGGCCTATCTCAAACGTAACTGGGAGAAGAGGTTAAAACCTGTTTTGGCTGCAAAGGAACAACCCAAGCTAACAAAAACTCATGAAATTTCATCAATAGACCATAGTGCTAAAAACTATATTGGTGGCAAACAGGTGCGCGGAGATAGTGGATATTCTTATCCTGTTTTGAATGCGAATGGCGCAGAGATTGGCCAAGCAAGTGATGGTAATCGCAAAGATATTCGCAACGCTGTTGAAGCTGCCTCAAAGGCGCTTGGCTGGGCTGATAAAACTGCTCACCTTAGGGCGCAAATTCTTTATTATCTTGGTGAAAATCTTGATTACCGCAAACAAGAATTTGCAGAACGCATCAGGCAAACAACTGGTGCAAGCGCTATAAAAGCAAGCAAAGAGGTTGATAAAAGCATCGAGCGTTTATTTGCCTTTGCGGGCATGGCAGATAAATATGATGGGGCAGTGCATAATCCACCTATGCGCGCTATTGCAATGGCTATGGTTGAGCCGCTTGGTGTTATTGGCATTAGTGCGCCAGATGATAATGTGCTGTTAGCGCCAATCACCATGATGGCGGTGGCAATTTCTATGGGTAATGTTGCGGTGCTTATTGCGTCAAACAATCACCCGTTTTCGATGAGTGATTTTTATCAAATAATTGAAACTTCAGACGTGCCAGCAGGGGTTATCAATATTATAAGTGGTAATAATTTGACTTTGAGCAAAATATTGGCTGAACATGATAGAGTTGATGGTTTATGGTTTGCTGGCTCAAAAGATGAGAGCGCCATAATAGAGGCGGCTTCTATTGGTAATCTCAAACAAACATGGACAACACGCGGCCTTGCTTATGATTGGTCAAATAATGAGCAAATGGGCGGGAATTATTTACTTGAAAGAGCAACACAGATTAAAAATATTTGGATACCTTATGGGGTGTAAATAGGAGCTATTTGCTCAACTAAGTCGTTGCAAGCGCTTAATAACCAAGAGGTTAATTTTCGCACTTGCGCCTATTATTTGAACAAATTTCTCATATTTATAAGACTTAAGTTGGAGATAGAGTGGTTCAGGAAATTTAATAATGGTATTTTTACCGCAAGAAGTTATTGCAAAAAAACGAGATGGTGAAAAATTAACACGCGATGAGATTTCTCGTTTCATCAAGGGGCTTAATTTCGGCACTGTTAGTCATGCGCAGGCGGCAGCTTTTGCAATGGCGGTTTATTTTAATGATATGGATATTGATGAGCGGGTGGCGCTTACTTTTGCTATGCGAGATAGCGGCAAGGTGCTTAATTGGTCATCTATTGAGGGTAAAATTGTTGATAAACATTCAACGGGGGGAGTGGGTGATAATGTCTCGCTAATGCTAGCGCCAATTTTAGCGGCATGTGGGGTGTATGTGCCGATGATTTCGGGGCGCGGGCTTGGGCATACGGGCGGCACTTTGGATAAATTTGATGCAATAAAGGGCTATCAGACCAATCCTGACAATGAGCTATTTATAAAAACTGTAAAAGAAATTGGTTGTGCTATAATTGGTCAAACAGCTGATTTAGCCCCTGCTGATAAAATTTTATATTCAATCCGTGATGTAACAGCCACGGTTGAAAATATATCACTTATTACGGCCTCGATATTATCAAAAAAACTTTCTGCTGGTTTAGATGCGCTGATTTTAGATGTTAAAATTGGCTCCGGAGCTTTTATGAAAACGCTTGAAGAGGCAGATGCGCTTTGTGATAGTTTGGTAAAAGTTGGCAATGGCGCTGGTATGAAAACTGGAGCGTTAATTACTGATATGAACGAGCCGTTGGCATCTGCTGCTGGTAATGGGCTTGAGGTAAGAAATGCAGTTGAGTTTTTAACGGGGGCAAAGCAAGATGCTCGCTTAAAAGAAGTTACGCTGCAATTATGTGCAAATGCGCTGGTTTTAGCTGGGGTGCATGTGGATAGTGAAGTAGCTTTTGAGATGTGTGAAAAAGCGCTTGATAGTGGTGCTGCGTTAGAAAAATTTGCAAAAATGGTTGCAGCTTTAGGTGGGCCGATTGACTTTGTAGAAAATATAGATAGTTATTTACTGCCAGCGCCCATTATTTTTGATGTGGTGAGTAAAAAATCTGGAGTTATTTCATCAATAAATACCAAGGCTGTTGGCATGGCAGTGGTTGTTTTGGGTGGTGGCAGGACTATGCCAACAGATAAGATAGATCATAGGGTTGGTTTTGATAATTTATCTGAGGTGGGGCAAAAAATAGATAAAAATAGCTCTATCGCTCGGATTCATGCGCATGATGAAACAAGTGCAAATGAGGCAGCTAAGCGTTTGCTTGAGGCCTATGAAATTGGTGCTAAAATACAAAAAACACTACTTATTTATGAGAAAAAGGCTTTGTAATGGCTAGAGTGATATTATGCGTTTTAGATAGTTTTGGCATTGGCGGCGCACCAGATGCAAAGATGTTTGGCGATGAGGGAAGTAATACATTTTTACATATTGCTGAGCATTGTGATGCTGGCAAGGCTGATAAGGCGGGTGTGCGTGAAGGGGCGTTAAATCTTCCCAATTTAGATAGTTTGGGGCTTGGGGCAGCAGGCCTATTGTCATCTGGAATTTTAGCACCAAATTTTAGTAAACAGGGCAAAGACGGCTATTGGGCGGTAGGGCGTGAGGTTTCCAATGGTAAAGATACGCCATCTGGACATTGGGAAATTGCAGGGGTTCCCGTGCCCTTTGATTGGGGTTATTTTCCTAATACGGAGCCTTGTTTCCCTGATGAATTGATAAAGGCAATTATTGAAGAAGCTAAATTGCCTGGAATTTTGGGTAATATTCATGCCTCTGGCACAAAAATTATTGAGGATTTGGGTGAGGAGCATATCAAAACAGGCAAGCCAATTTGTTATACCTCAGTTGATAGTGTTTTTCAAATTGCAGCTCATGAAGAATATTTTGGCCTAGAGAGGCTTTATGATTTATGTGAAATTGTATTTAAACATACTGCACCATTGATGATTGGTAGGGTGATTGCACGGCCATTTGTTGGGCAAAGCGCAAAGGAGTTTGCTCGCACTGGTAATCGGCGTGATTTTGCTATTGCACCGCCTGAGCCAACATTGCTTGATAGGGCAAAAGAAGCGGGTAGGCAGGTTTTTGCTATTGGTAAAATTTCTGATATTTATGCCGCTCATGGGGTTACTCATAAAATTAAAGCGCATGGCAATATGAAATTGTTTGATGCTACGCTTGAGGCTATAGAAATGGCTCAAGATGGTGATTTAATTTTTACTAATTTTGTTGATTTTGACAGTGAATATGGTCATCGTCGTGATGTGGTTGGTTATGCAAATGCCTTAGAGCAATTTGATAGGCGCTTGCCTGAAATGATTGCAAAAATGGGTCAAGATGATTTGTTGGTGTTAACTGCTGATCATGGCAATGATCCGACATGGGAGGGGACAGACCACACACGCGAGCAAGTGCCAATTTTATGTTATAGTCATTCACTAAATGCAGGTAATGGTGGAGTTAGGTTGGTTTTATCAGATATTGGGGAAACAATTGCCTCTTGGCTTGGCTTAAAAGCTGGTGAGCACGGTATAAATTTTTTAAAAAGATAAATTTCATTAGGGGGCAAAATGACAAAAAAAATTATGGAAAATGTGACACTTATAGATCACCCGCTTGTGCAGCATAAATTAGGTATAATGCGCGATGAAAAAACCTCAACTGCGGGGTTTCGTATGTTATTACGTGAAATTGCACATTTACTTTGTTATGAGGTTACACGTGATCTTGAAATGGAAACAAAGGCTATAAATACGCCAATGGGTGCAATGAACGCGCCAACATTAAAGGGAAAAAAATTAGTTTTTGCCTCGATATTAAGGGCAGGAAATGGTTTGCTTGAAGGCATGCTTGATTTAGTGCCTTCGGCGCGTGTTGCTCATATTGGGCTTTATCGAGATCATGAAACATTACAGCCAGTTGAATATTATTTTAAAGCTCCCTCTGATGTTGCAGATCGTTTAATCATTGTGGTTGATCCAATGTTAGCAACGGCTAATTCTGCAATAGCTGCAATTGAACGCCTTAAAGACCGTGGAGCGGATAATTTAATTTTTCTTTGTTTGTTGGCAGCACCTGAGGGGGTTGAAGCCTTCACCAAGGCGCACCCAGATGTGCCAGTTTTTACCGCCGCTATTGACGATCATCTAAACGAAAAGGGATATATTGTGCCAGGGCTAGGGGATGCGGGCGATCGTATGTATGGCACGCGTTAGAGATAATTGTCTTTAAATTTAAGGGCAGCTGCCATTTAGACCAATGCATGAACCGGCTCGTGGTAGGTGATAGAAAATTTGGTAAAAATCTAAATTTCCTGGAAAAATATATGTTATCATTGGCTGATAAGCCAGTGAGGCTTCAGAAATTATTACATAATTATCTTTGGCTACATCTATTATATTAGCTGGCAAGTTAATTGCGCTACGAGGTGAGCCACCATTAAAGCCACGACTCCAAACTATTGATGTTTGGCCAGCCGGATTTACATATACGTTGGTAATAATTTGTTTTACCTCTGTAGCTGGATAGGGGGCAATGATTGTTTGAGCTGCTTTAAAATAGTCATTTAACATAGTAGAGGTAATATTATTTTCAGTTTGTGCAACTAAATCACCAAGCGCAGAGGTAATAGAAATAATTCTATTATGGTATGAAATTGCCCGGCTTGCTTCTAATGTTCCAAGGTAAATTAACAGCATTAGAGGAAGAATAAGGGCAAATTCAACCGCAGCAACGCCTTGGTTGGCATGCTTAAAGCGAGAAAGTAAATTTGATATTTTTAAAATCATGACATTATTCATTTCTTTAAAATGGCTCATTGCGCCAAACTCGTGCAGAACCAAGAAGAATTTTTCCGTCTGGGCCAGCACCAATGTTGAGCCATTTAAAGTCAATAACTGGATCCCATTTATAATAGGCCTCAGCAATGATTATCGATTTGCCAATACCATCATTATATTGCTCTACTAATGTCCAAGCTCCAGTAGCTGGATCAATAACACTAAGAGCTGCCTGACTTGCATTAAAATCAGGCAAATGCCTCACTCGAATTTTGATATCATTACAAGATAGTAAACCAACTATTTGATCACATAATTTTTCTCTAAAATTTGCTATAGTAAAATTTTGTGCTTCAGCCTGACCAGTTCTAATAAGCCGAATACTGTCATTGACGGCATTATCTAAAAGCATGCCAGCAATAAAAACAATTGCAGTTTGTAAAATGATGGCAATAATAGAAATGAATGGCACTGCGAGCAAACCAAACTCTATAGCAGTAACTCCGCGCTCATCATTAATGAAGGAGCGCTTGTTTTTTGAAGTCGTAAGGTGGTTCGTTTTTTTCTTAAATATTTGCATCACTATATCCACTTTGAGAGGACATTATATATATTCAAAACTAATGAGAGGTTATTGGTGGTAAAAATTGAAGTGCAAAATATTTAATTGGTGAAAATAAAGTTAATGTAAAAACCCAAATTAAAGCTTTATTGCGCAGCCTCTTCAATAATATTAGATGATGCGACTATGCCAGAAGTGAAATTTATATCATCACCAAGGGTTGCTGTTGGCTGGCAAACAGGCTCACAGGCCAATGTATTTCTAGCTTGACCCATATATATTGTAATCACAGATGCTTTAGTCTGAACTACTTCTATCAATGTATCAGCAATTGGGTTTCCTGCACCATCAAGCACAATTAAATTTGTTTGGCCATAAGACTTGCCAGTTAAAATAAGAGTTTGAGCATCTTGAATGGTCACATCTGCAATGCCAGGATTACCAATGATAACTGTGGCGGCAGGTGAGTTAACTCGCAATACTCTGGCCATATTAACATTTACTGTAATTGCACCTTGCACAGTTATCGCAGCCTTTATTTGGGGGCTATCAATTTGAGCCTGTGCAAATGAAGAAGAAATAGGCGTGAATATTGCAAAAACACTAAATAAACTAATAAGCGCGGCAGTAGAATTTATTTTAAGCATGAAACTATCTAATCCAAACTGATAATAATATTGTGCTTAAGTATCGCTTGAAATGGTGAATAAATAGAAAACATAAGACTTTTTGAAAATAATTTTTATGTCCTATAATATAATGTCAGATTTGTAAGAACAAAAAATCAAGTTAATATGTTGATAACTATAAGTAACCAAAGTAGTTTTTAGATAAAATTCTATCTATCACATTAACATAATTTCAATTGGCCTGTGATAGTTTTATTTTCGAATTCGGCAGTTGAGTGTCGGATTGGAAACTCAATTGTTTGAATTATACAGTCTCAGATGAGACGTGAAATAAAAAGGAAAATAAAATGAATAAGATTAAAAGCTTTATTAAAGACGAATCTGGTGCAACAGCTATTGAATATGGCCTAATTGCAGCTCTTATCGCAGTTGGTATTATTGCAGCTGCAACAACACTTGGTGAAGAGTTAACTGCTCTGTTTGAAAGCATTGGCGATAAGCTTTCTGCCAACAACGCTACATAAAGCCTAAGTGCTTAATATTACGATATGATTTGGGAGGCCGTTTGGCCTCCCTTTTTTATGAAGTTATTTATTAGATTCTTAATAAGAATTATTCATTATAAACTAGTCTTAGATTTTTATTAAAGGTATCATTATGGGCATGTTGGCGTTATTTATATTTCCATTTTTTATGGCTTATGCAGCTTTTTCTGATCTTTTAACAATGCGTATTTCAAATAAGATTGTTCTGGGCTTAATTATTAGCTTTATTATTTTAGCAATAATAATTGGTATGCCTATGGCGCAAGTTACTAACCATTTAATCATTGCATTAGTGGTATTGGTTGGATCATTTGCTTTATTCAGTTTTGGCTGGATTGGCGGAGGAGATGCAAAATTAGCAGCAGCTAGTGCTCTTTGGTTAGGTTCATCTATAACTTTGGAATATTTAGTATATGCTACGATTGCTGGTGGGTTTTTAACAATATTAATATTGGTTTTGCGTCGTTTGCCAATGCCATTTGGGCTTGGCAAAATTGTTTGGATTGCAAGATTACATAAAGATGGTGAGGGTGTTCCTTATGGAATAGCTTTGGCAATATCTGGCTTGCTAGTATATCCTCAAACATTGGTTTTTACACATTTTACAGGCCAAGAGCCTTTCTCAAAAGGCATGTTCCCCCTATTAGAAAAGCTACTTACCTAAAATTAACTAAAATTTATAACCCCTGATTAACCAAAACTTGACGCTTTTTGTTGCAAACTGTCACTCAATTAGAAATGGGCGTTTTTGCGCTCATGAGATATTTGGAGTTCGGTTTGATGAAACAGGCGCGTATTTTGCTTTTATCAGTTGCGATTGTTGCTGGGGGTCTGGCTGCCTTTTTGGCAACGCGAGGTGGCGAGCCACAGGTTATACAAAGTGCAACTGAAATAGAACAAGAAGCTAGAACTCAAATTATGATTGCAACAAAGGCAATTGGTGTTGGTGAGAGGTTAAATCCATCACTCATAAGGTGGGAGGATTGGCCAAGCGGGGCTGTTCGTCCTGAATATATTACTAATGATGCAGCACCAGGCGCTTTAGAGGACTTATCTGGAGCAGTGGCAAGGTTTGAATTTTTTGAAGGTGAGCCTATTCGCCAAGCTAAATTAGTCCACTCTGATCAAGGGTTTTTGTCAGCAGTAATTTCACCTGGAATGCGTGCTGTTTCAATTGGGGTAAGCGCAGAGAGCGGCGCTGGTGGCTTTATTGTTCCTAATGATCGTGTGGATGTGGTTTTAACTTCTGATTCGGAATTTGGAGAGCGTTCTGACACTATTTTGCTAAATGTAAAAGTATTGATAATTGATAGACGGCTTGGCCAACTTGGTGAAACCGGTGGCTCTGACGACCCTAGTAATCCAGAGGGTCGGTCTTTTGAAAATGAAACAATTGCCGTGCTTGAGTTAGATCCATCACAATCTGAAATTGTTATAAATGCCTCAGAAATTGGAGAGTTGGCTCTAGTTTTGCGTTCGGTTTCAGATTTTGATGAAAAAATACCGATGGGCGTAGCTCGGCAAAATAACACGATTGTTCGCGTAATCGGATATGGCAAAGGTGAAGATGTTCGTCCAAATGAAATAAAAGTTGCTCAGCCAACAAGTTATCAACCTGCAGATACTACAGCAGGTGAAAATATTCCAATTGACGCCTATCCTGAAGAAATGGTGTTTGATCCAAATAGTGGAGATTTGGTTGAAAGAGATATGTTTAATACGGGTTCAATTAGTAATTCTGATTATGAATTAAGACAAATTATAGGCGCATCTACTCAGGACGCTCAAAAGCAATAAGGTGATAAGAAAATTATGAAAAAAATCTCAACTAAATTAGGTTTTGATATAATGATTTCAAAAGCACCAAAAATAATTGCTGCAATGCTTTTGGGCTCTGCTTTGTTGGTGGGAATGATGTCGGCAGGTGTTGCTCAGGTTTCTCACCTTAGGATTTCACAAGCGGAAACTGGTGCTACACAATTTTTACAGGTGGGGCACAATAAGTCGGTTATTGTTGATTTGCCAGCAGAAGTGGGAGAGGTGATTGTATCACAGCCAGAAGTAGCTGGTGTGATTATGAGATCAAAACGTCGTGCTATTATTCAAGGCGTTGGTGTTGGTGGAACCAATATTTTCTTCTTGAGTAGAACAGGTGCTAGAATTGCGGTGCTTGAAATTACGGTTTCCGCTGATTCTTCTGGTTTAGAGAAGACTTTGGCGCGTATTATTCCTGGCTCGGATATAAAAGTTCAAGTATTTGGAGAAAGGGTTGTTCTTTCAGGGACTGCTCAGTCTGGCGATGATATGGACAAAGCCATTTCAATTGCTGCGCAATTTACTGGCTCTCAAGAAAATATTGCAAATATAATTACGGTTTCTGGCTCGCAACAAGTGATGCTTAAGGTTACAGTTGCTGAAGTTTCTCGTGAAGCTGTCAAGCAATTGGGGATAAATTTAAGTGCTAATTTTACATCTGGAGCTTTAAATACAGGTATTGTAAATGCGCCTTCATTAGGTGGGGCATCAAATGTTATTCCAACTAACACTATTACTGCTGGTATTGGTTTAGGTAATTTATCGATCAATGCTACTCTTAAAGCGCTTGAGAGAAGTGGTGCTATTAGAACATTAGCTGAACCCACTCTTACAGCCATGTCTGGTCAGTCTGCTGAATTTTTAGCAGGTGGTGAGTTTCCAGTTCCCTCTGGTATTGAAGATGGACGCATTACTTTTGAGTTTAAACGATTTGGGGTGGATCTTAAATTTACTCCAACGGTAAAGTCTAATGGTATTATTGGACTTGAGATTGATACAAAAGTCTCTGAGCCAACAACTGAGGGTGGATTTAATATTGGTGGCATTACTATTCCTGCTACTCGTGATCGTCAGGCTAAAACTTCAGTTGAGTTAAGATCAGGCACAACAATGTCAATTGCAGGCTTAATAGATGATAGGGTGCGCACTCAGATTAACTCATTACCTGGAATTGGTAATTTACCAATTCTTGGTGCTTTGTTTCGCTCGCGTGATTTTGTGCACTCCCAGACAGAGCTATTAATTTTGGTAACTCCTGTGCTGGCTACACCTGGGGAAGCAATTGATTTGCCAACTGACAAAATGGTGTTTGCTGGAGATGCAGAAGCTATTTTCCTTGGCCACATTGAAAAGCTTTATGGTGTCGGTGGCGGTGCTGGAGAAAATGAATATCAAGGCTCAATTGGCTTTGTGCTTGATTAAATAATTTAGAGAAGTTTTGGGCAGGGATTTGTCCCTAGCCATAGGAGTTTTAAGTAATGGATTTTAGCAATCATAATGACAAAAGTGGTAATGGTAATCAGGCAATGCTTGATGATAGTTCTGGAACACGACTAATACCTAGAATTACTATTCAGGCATTTTGTGAGATATCTCAAAGTGCTGAGTTAATTGAAGCTACAATGCAAGATCGGCGTATGTCGCGTGTTGCTTTAACAACTCATAATGGTGGTATTGAGGGGGCTATTGGGGCATATAAAGAAAACCCAACTCCAAATCTTATCATTGTTGAGACAAGTCAAGGCTCTGAAGAAATTATAGGTTTGGTGCAGCGCTTGGCTGATGTTTGTGATGCTGGAACAAATGTGATTGTGCTCGGCCATATCAATGATGTTGTTCTTTATAGGGATTTAAAAAATTTAGGTGTAGCTGAATATTTGGTTATTCCAACATCTCCAAAAAATATTGTAAATTCTATTTCTGAATTATTCATTGCATCTGGCTCAGCACCAATTGGGCGCACTATTGCATTCATTGGGACAAAAGGCGGCTCTGGGTCTTCAGCTATTGCGCATAATGTAGCTTGGTCAATTGCGCATGATATTTTACAAGATGTTTTAATAATAGATATGGATTTGCCCTTTGGCACATCGGGGCTAAATTTTAACC
>JALSJY010000169.1 GCA_026989045.1 Hyphomicrobiales bacterium
TTAAAAAAGATATATGATCAATTTGGATTAAATTCACGCCAGTGTGAAATTATCGCACACGCTATTCCCAAACGAGATTATTACTTTCAATCACGCAGTGGTAATCGCCTATTTGATTTAAGTCTTGGCCCTATTGCGCTTGCCTTTTGCGCCGCATCACAAAAGGCAGATCATCAAATCCTTAGCAAAATTAAAAATGAGGGAGAGCCATCTGATTTTTTGGCCCTCTACCTCAAAGAAAAAAACCTCTCGTGGGCATTACCGCTCATTGAGCATTTTAACAGGAGCTAAAAATGAGAATTTTCAAAAGACCTATATTTGTATTCATCTTCACTTTTTTATCATTGATGCAACCAATGCAACAAGCTCAGGCATTTATCATTCCTGTTTTTGATGCAAATAATTTTAGTCAAAATCTAATAAGTGCTGCAAGAACCATAGAGCAGATAAATAATCAAATAACCCAATTACAAAACCAAGCGCAAATGCTGATAAATCAGGTTAAAAACCTCACTAACCTGCCAACATCAATCGCCAATGATTTACGAAGCTCATTGGCTAATATCGATGCGTTAGTGCAACAAGCACAAAATGTTGCCTATCAAGCTAATCAAATCGATAATCTGTTTAATCGGCTTTACCCAAAAGAATATTCAGCAGCTACTTCATCATCACAAATTTTTCAAGATGCAAAAGAAGCATGGAATATTGCTCGTGAGGGCTTGCAACATTCAATGCAAGTGCAAGCCAAAGTTGTTGAACAGGTGCGCAATGATTCAAACGTTCTTGATCGTTTAGTAACACAAAGCCAAAGCGCAATAGGCAATTTGCAAGCAACGCAAGCTGGCAATCAATTATTGGCATTAAACGCTAAACAAACCATGCAACTTCAAACCCTATTAGCTGCCTCGGCTCGTGCCGTGGCACTTGATAGAGCCGCTCAATTAGCAACTAAAGAACAAGCGCGCACTCTTTTTCAAAACTTTCTTGGTGATGGCTCACCATACTCAAGATAAAAAAGAGAGCAAAGATATGAATGACCTTAATATTATTGATCAATTCACACAAACATTTGTCACCTATATTGATAGTGGATTTGGACTACTTTCAACAGATATTGCATTTTTAACAACCATTCTAATTGGCATAGATATAACTCTTGCTGGTCTTTTTTGGGCATTATCAGATGATAAATCTGTTATTCCAGCCCTTATAAAAAAAGTGCTATACATAGGTGTTTTTGCTTATATCATCAATAATTTTGCTTTTCTTTCAAGAGTTATTTTTGAAAGTTTTGCAGGTTTAGGATTAAGAGCAACAGGCACAGGATTGAGCATAGCCGATCTTATGCGCCCAGGATTTGTTGCAGCAACTGGTTATCAATCGGCAGAGCCAATTTTAGCAGAAGTTAGCAACCTTATTGGCCCAATAGCATTCTTTGAGAATTTTGTGACAATAGCAGTTTTAATGTTTGCATGGGCTGTTGTTTTATTAGCGTTCTTTATTTTGGCAATTCAACTATTTATAACAATTCTTGAATTCAAACTAACAACCCTTGCTGGGTTTATTTTAATCCCATTTGCCCTTTGGAATAAGACATCATTTTTGGCTGAAAAAGTGCTTGGTAATGTAGTTTCTTCTGGAATTAAACTAATGGTGCTAGCCGTAATTGTTGGCATTGGCTCGACAGTCTTTGGCTCGTTTACTAGCGCCTTTAGCGGCCCAACTATTACACTTGAGCAAGCTTTATCAACTGTCTTAGCCGCAATGTCACTTTTATTGCTTGGCATTTTTGGCCCAGGCATTGCCGCTGGTATTGTTTCAGGTGGCCCTCAACTTGGTGCAGGCGCTGTTGCGGGAACTGCTTTGGGAGTTGGAATTGGAGCAGCAGGTGCTACTCGCATTGCAACTTCTGGCGCTCGCATTGGTGCAACGGGAGTTGGAGCGGCATTAAAGGCAGGCTCTGCCATGGCAGGCGGTGCAAGCGCTTCATATAGTTTAGCAAGTTCAACTTCTCAAACTAGTGGAGCGGCTAATGTTGCAGCTGGTATTTCTGGCGTAGCAAAAGCTGGTGCTGGAGCAATTAAAAATAGCGTTAGCAATGTTGCAGATAAGGCCACATCTAACAT
>JALSJY010000170.1 GCA_026989045.1 Hyphomicrobiales bacterium
GAAAATTCACTTTTGCCAGCAATTGAGGCGGCAAAAGCTATGGGTGAGTAGATCCTGTTTGCGCCTCTCATTTGTCATTGTAAGGAGGCATC
Source organism: Hyphomicrobiales bacterium (assembly GCA_026989045.1). Lineage (GTDB taxonomy): Bacteria > Pseudomonadota > Alphaproteobacteria > Rhizobiales > Devosiaceae > S141-66. The sequence goes on from JALSJY010000170.1 coordinate 93, forward strand.
GCCGACGAAGCAATCCAGACTTTTTAAGTGATTGCAATGCTGCTCTGGATTGCTTCAAAGCTAAATCTTTTCGCAATGACGTGGGAGGATTATTATTGCCCAAAGGGAATTATTAGGCGTTCTATGTAGCTGCTTTTTTACTTTTTCATTTGCCACAATGTCTTTGCGAGCGAACATAGTGAGCGTGGCAATCCAGAGCGGCATTGCAATGAATTAAAGATTATGGATTACCGCGCCTTGTGGCGCTTACAAAGACATCGTGGGATTTAGAGTGACAATAAGAGGCTTTATTCCGCCTCATTCTCTTCTAGTGCATGCTGACTTAAAAGAGGCATTTGGAACATGGAGAAAACAATTGTTAAAGGCATTATTCCCCAGACTTTAAACAATATCCAAAAGTCGGTAGAAAAATTACGCCAAATAATTTCATTGATTATTGCAAGCACAAAGAAAAACACACCCCATCGAAAAGACAAAGCCTTCCAGCCACCCTCTTTAAGCGAATAAACATCGCCAAACACATGTTTTAACAATGAATGACCAAACGGAAGGCCGCCAAGTAGAACCGCCCCAAACATTACATTGACAATTGTTGGCTTCATTTTGATAAAAATCTCGTCTTGTAAATAAAGCGTAAGGCCGCCAAACACTAAAACAACGACAGCAGTAACTAATGGCATTACGGCTAGTTTTTTAAAAATAAACCATGACAGGGTGAGTGAGATTACCATTGCCACCATGAAATATGCAGTTGCTGTGAAAATCCCCGCTTTTGCATTCACAATGAAAAATAATACTAGTGGCCCAATCTCAAGCCCTAATTTTAGTAATTGAGATTTCACATCTTTATTTGTTTTAAGGCCAGTTGGCTTTTCGCTCATGAATATTTCCTTATAATAATCTTTAGTGTTGTTTATTGGTCTGCAATGATAAAAGCAAAATCTTTTGCTGTAAAACTCTCTAAATCTTCAACTCCCTCACCAACGCCAATATAATGCACTGGCAGGGCGTGTTTTTTTGCAATTGCCACTAAAATTCCGCCCCTTGCTGTGCCATCGAGTTTGGTCATTACCAAGCCAGTTACACCAGCTTTTTGTGAGAAAATTTCGACCTGATTAAGGGCGTTTTGGCCTGTTGTGGCATCAAGCGTTAGCAGGGTGGCATGGGGGGCGGTTTCATCAATTTTTTTAATTACGCGAATGATTTTTTCTAACTCGTCCATTAACTCAACGCGGTTTTGCAAACGTCCAGCGGTGTCGATGATTAAAATATCTGCTTTTTCGTCTTTGGCTGTTTGAAAAGCCTCATAGGCAAGGCCAGAAGCGTCTGATCCTGCGGGCTTTGAAATAACTTTTGCACCAGTGCGCTTGCCCCAGACTTCTAATTGTTCAATTGCAGCAGCGCGAAAAGTATCTCCCGCCGCTAGTATGACTTTTTTGCCCTCATTTGAAAATTTTTGTGCCAACTTGCCAATTGTGGTGGTTTTACCAGAGCCGTTTACTCCAATCATTAAAATAACGAATGGAGATTTATTTGTGTCTATTATTAGAGGCTTTGCTACTGGCTCAAGGGTTTTTTCCACTTCAAGCGCTAAAATTTCCTGCACGTCTTTGGCTGAGATTTCTTTATCAAATTTATTTTTTGCTAAAGCTTCAGTAATGCTCAAAGCCGTATCAATGCCAAGGTCTGCCTGAATAAGAATATCCTCAAGATCATCAAGAGTGGCTTGGTCGAGTTTTTTCTTGGTGAAAACCGAGGTGATATTATTGCTTAAATTATCAGATGAGCGCTTTAGGCCAGAGGAAAGCCGAGAGAGCCAGCCTTGTTTTTTAGGTTTTTCTTTAGCCGATTTTTTTTCAACTGGCTTAGTTTCAACAGGTTTTGGGGCAATAGGTTTGGGAGTATGCTCTTCAATCCATTCAGGAGTTGTTTCTGGAGGGCCAGCATCAAAGGGTTCGGGCTTTACTTTAGTCTTGGGTGCGGGCTTAGGTGTGGGCTTAGCTTTAGCCTTTGTTTTCTTGGTAATAGTTTTT